>JANNFJ010001022.1:0-12363 GCA_031379725.1 Calothrix sp. OTE_75_metabat_31 | reverse complement strand
GACCGCCTTCATTTTGATAGGAAACAACAACGCGCCGTACCAAAGTTGCCCCAAATGGGTTTAAATCGGTTGCCAAAATCGGACGGCGAAACAGCAATGTGCCTCGGTCGTAATCGATTTCATAATCTTGGTCGCGGTATAAAGGTTGACGCTCTACCACCGTACCCGGACGGTTGATTTCCTCAGCTTCCACATACACCGTTTCACTTCCGGGCACTAACAAGCGCTGCGACAGGAAGTAATTTCCACTTGTTCCATTCGGTGCAAAAGTATCGCGCTGAAATCCTTCGATATTATTGGCGTACATCCCGGTAAATTGCAGCGGACCAAAGTTGTAATTCAACTTCAAACCGTGTAATTGCCTTGTCGTTGCCGTATATAACTGCGAAGTCCGGGAAAATTCCTCAGTATTGTAGTCACCCCACATCAAATAATCGGGGTCAGCACCAGGTATCGATGGAGTCCGTTCAAACCTCGCGTATACACTATCTATCGATGGTGTAGTTGGGGTCATGGTCGAACTATCACCGTAAACGGGATATTGCTGTTCGCAAAATTGAATGCTGCCAAATAAACGGTTGCGACCTTCGCAATCCTGGTTAATCGGTCGATAGCTGTTGAATGCTCCCGTAAATAGCCATTCCCCAACTTTGCCCGTAGCAAACAACGACGCTTTAAAATCTACCGTCGTCCCGTCATTAATAGTCCTGGGGTTGAGAAAGTCACCAAAACTTCCCCAATAATCAGTCCCTCCTGCACCAATCCGCAGATTGAGCATACCTGTTGCCAGCGAAGGACGCAAAAAGGTGACAAATTCGACTTGCGTATAAGCTTCTAACGGCGACTCGATGGTTCGATTCAAGATTGTCGTGTCATTTTGCTGCGGGAATGACTCATCTGATCGCGGCCCGACTATTCGGGGATCGAGTTGGTTTACCGATGGAGAAAACACAGAAGCACTGCGGACGCGAATCTTATCCACCGCAGCCCGCACGCGCACTTGTTGCGGCTTAATGTCCGCTTGCAGTGTTGCCACAAATTCGCCATTGCGGGCTATAACTTGGAATCCTTGCTGGTCGCGGCTTTGGTCGGACCCCACAAACTTACCGGCGCTGGTGGTCAGTGTCACCACTACATCACCGGGGATCGGTTGCCCCTTTTCATCAGTTAATGTCCCGCGCAATTTCACTGTCGAACGTCCATCAGCTTGCGCTCTGGGGTCGCCTGCGGGGGTAATTTCTAACTTGACCTTTTGGGCATTAATCCCTGGGGGCAGGGCAGTTGGTGGTTGTGCGGGTATGGGTTGTGCTTGCCCAATTGGTGCTGGAGTTTCCGGACGAGTAAGGGCAGGTGAAGAAGTAGGTAATATAGGTGTGGAAACTCCACTTTCTCTCGCTGCTGGTGTTGCCCCAAATTCAGCTTCGGCAATCTCAAAACGCTCGCTTGCGGCAGATGGTGCTGTTAACGTTGCCGCTTGTGCCCTATCGGTAGAAATCAGCTTTGCCCCTACCAAGGAAGGTAGCACGACGGTAATAAATGCCGACAAAAAACCTGCACGACCTCTTGTCAATACCGCTAAATGCCACAGGGAAGCATACAACTTTTTGCTCTTAATGCCCTGTGGGGTATCCCCCCTTTGACTTTTATTGGGGTTTAATCCCAATTTAGTATTAATACTTGCTCCTAATTTGATTGTTTTCATCGCTTATCCTCTGAAAACGCAGGCGTAACCGCAAAATTTACTCGTGCCATGCTACCCGGTGCTAACCGCACCATGCGCGACTGGCTATTCCGTTCGATAAAATAATTATTCGGAGCCAGAGCGTAACCAGGCAAGCTAGTTAAGTCCAGCGTTGCTGACCGATAACCCGATACAACATTCGCTAAGGAGTATAGACCGTTGGCATCAGTAACAATCCGATTGCCATCATCCATATAAATCACTGCGTTTGGCATTCCCGGCTCGTTTCGTTGCTGTTCGCCGTCGAAATTTTTATCGACGAATACACGCCCAATTAATGTGGCGCAATCCGATACAATTCCTGCTCGAATCCGCAAAGAATGGCTCGCTTGATTACTTGTCAAATTCCCCGCACGTGCTTGCGCCAAGTTTCTCCCATTGCCTCGAACGGCATCGGGTGTAATTTCCACTGCGTAGGAAACATTCAAAGTTTGATTCGGCTGAAGTTCTTCGGGCGTGCTAATTGTGACCGTGCTACTATTGCCACTGCTGAGTGACAGCTGTACCGTGCGATCGCCTACAGTACCCCGAATCGACCTGCGCACAAATATCAGCCCCAAGGGAAGCCGATCTGTAACGGCAATATTCCTTGCTGCGACTCGACCTGTGTTTCTAATGGCCAGACGGTAAATCACGGTGTCACCTGGTTCGGCAGCCGCGCGATCGCCTGTCTTAATTATCTCCAATGCTGGCTGTCCGGCTCGTAACGTAACTGGATTTGAATCGACAACTCTGCCAGTTGACCGATTTGGCAAATTCTCCGCACCAATACGTGCTGTATTACGTATTTCAGTTTGGGCAACAGTCGGTATAATTTCGTAAGTAAAAATACCTATCGTTAAAATTGAGAAAAAGAGGCTTCTACGCCTCAGCCATGAATTCATAGATGTCATTGTTAGGCATCAACTATATAGCGGAGGTTTTGCTGGATCTTAGGTTTAAACAAAAACCTAATCAAGAATTCGATTTTTAATCTCGACACCCATCAACTGGGTTTAAGCAAATTCAAAAATTATCGATTGGGATTGATAAATTTGGGATTTTTGCACGAGAGTTTGTAAAATTTTTTTTCTGGTTAGAGCATATTATCAAAAGAATATCGATCCTCACAATACGAATTGATGTCTGTTGCACGTTTATTGTCGATAAATATGCAATATCTAACTTTAGGAGGATGCCAAAATAGGCATCACACTATTTCAGTGAATTTGGATTATCGACGCATGTGATACATCGACCGAACCAAATTGACTTACGGTGATAGCTGTTTGATTGCAACAAGCGTGCAGGCTTCAGTTAGCAAAGGCTGCACGTTGAAATTATTTTTACCTTGCTGCCAGCAATTAGACAGTTTTCTGCCTGGGTGTGTGTTGAGGATGCTGAACGTCTAACAAAGTAATTAAGGAGAACAACACGGATTGGATGAGTAAACCATATCCGTGTATACATTAAACATCATTTTGATGATGTTTGAATAATACCTAAAAGTGTCTCAAGTTAATCATCTAAAAAACAACTTTTTAGGTTGTTTTGCCGAATCTTCAAAAAAGCTATTGGCAACACTTAAGTAATATTACCCAGAAATCACTGATAAGCAATCAGGGTGATAAGTTTTTCTTCAGTATTCTTTCTTGTACCTTTATCCGCTATTTTTTCCGTATACGCGATATTACTAGTTTTTGGTTTTTGGTGTAAATAAACATACATGCTTATTGAATGTAAATTAAAAATATCGTTATTTTTGGAGCTTACTTGTAAAATTAAAAATAGAATAAATTGCTTATATCTGGCTACTTTGTTAGCCAAGACTTAGTATGATTCCGAACTAAGGCAATTATTAGCTTGCTGATAAGTCCGAAAACTTAGGTAGTAAAACTTACATTTGTCCGGGTAATAAAAAAAGCAAAGGGTTTAATCTCCCATTTGCAAAACTTTTATAATTAATACAAATTTTTTCAAGGATAGGTGCTTTTCTTAACAGGCAGCTAAGTACAGACAGTTTATGAACTGTCTATACTTAGCAACTAACTAAGGTATTATTTTATGAATTTAGAATTAGTATTACTGAATATAACCGTCTTACAAGCCTGATTTAGAATAAATTATATATTGTTGAGTTAAAAATTTTTATAATAAATCAGGACAAACAAAGCTGCTTGCAACTAGGTTACTTTGCACAAATTACTTGTCCCAAAAAATAAATATTTAATTAATAGGTATCGTCGTATTCTGGAGACTCAACTCGGCGAGACTCGACAGCACGGGGGGGTAAAAACTCCGCACGACGGGTAGTAGTTGCAAGTGGTGGGGTTGGCCCGTTATAGGGGTGAATAACCTGGACAGTACGAACAGGACGCTGCTTTGTCGAAAACAAAGCGGAAACACCAGCAACAACGACACCACCACCAATAGTTAAAGCCATACCACCGACAGCCCAAACAATACCCGACGACCACCAAGGACTTGATGAAGACGGCAATTGGGCAACACGTTGCGGATTGCTTTGGTCTTGTATCGCTTTTAATTGCTGGTTGCTGAAATTTTGCAGTTGGAAATTGAGTTGCTGATTTTCAGCTTTGAGCCGGTCATTATCGCGTTGGAGGTTATCCATTTGCATTTTGACACGCTCGTTATCTAACCGTAACTGGTCGTTATTGGGAGCGTTTGGGATTGGATTAGTCATTACAGGCTGTCCCCCATAAGGGTATCCCGCTTGTGGCATTACCTGGGGCATGACTTGGGGCTGCATTTGTGGGGCAATGAAGCTTGTTTGAGCGGGGCTAACCGTTCCCTTGAGTAATACAAGGGCGGCTAGCCCAGCTACGGCAACTCCACCGATAAACGCCATACTTTCACTCATAGCTTTAGCCCCTCAAAAGCGATGGAACAATAATCATTATTAACAAACACACTCTCACACTGATATTGGCTCTCATATATTTATACATTAATTAGCTTGGCATAACACCCAGATTAAAATATACGTTATCAGCTCATCAAGTAGTAGCTCGATACACGCTTTATATATTCAAGACGATAAATGTTAAATTGTCTACCAAACAAAGTCATCAAAAGGTCGCCTCAACACTTTTTATAATCAATATAATGGGTCGTATTTGCTTTTATGTATTAGAAATTTTGATGGTTAGTCATTAGTCAGTGGTCATTGGTCATTGGTTAGTGGTCATTGGTCAGTAGTTAGTAGTCACTGGTAAATAAATAAACCACAATCAATAACTAACCGCTAACCGCTAACAACTAACCGCTAATACCAATTCTTTATGAACCTGCATAGAATTTGACCCCACCCCTTAATCCCCTCCCCGCAAGCGGGGAGGGGAAAATCCGGTTCCCTCCCCGCAAGCGGGGAGGGTTAGGGTGGGGTTCTTTATTATATGCAACTTCATATTTAAAGTGGTATAATCACTAACCGCGAACAACAATGTTTACCGCTTTTCCTCTTCAACTTCGGCTTGGATTTTGGCTAATTCTTCGGGGGTAAGTTCTTCTAAACGCTTGTTAAAATAAGCTTCTTCGTACTTTTGGCGTTGCTCGTGGTAGGTCATGTTATTTCCCACGGCACGAAAAAGGTAGGTCAGCAGCCAACCAACCAGCCCCACCGTTACCAGCAAGGCTTGGCTCCAAACACCAGCCGCTTGGCTATCCAAGCCAAATTGTTGCAATACTACATACATTAAACCGCCTGCAACAAAAAAGCCTAAGACAATTCCAATTGCGTCAATCCGTCGCATGATGAGTTCTGACCTACCAATCTTTAAATATGAACGTGAACTTGAAATCTAAGTAGGAATTTGTCGTCGTCGGGGTCGGAAATTTGTAAACGGTGACAATACCAACAACCCTGGGAAAAAGAAAAATACCAAAAAGTACATAAACGCCCGCTCAAAGGCTGTACATGTATACCAGCGGAATTTGAGGTAAAACAGGACAAACACAGGCACAACCAAAAGATAAGCTCCTGCCAAAGCCAAATATAGCAATGGCGCAATCATTGATTCGGTCAAGGGGAAGGGTAAACTCATGGTATTGCCATCCAAGAATATATTCTGTGCATTGTAATTATCATAAACCGAATGCTTTGAAAGTTGATTATTCAATGCCGATTGCTGTGGGAGGGTAGCCCTTGTAGGTACGCAGGGCTGTTTCATTTTCAAAGTCAAACAGTAAATTAGTCTAGCACGCCCTGCTTATAGGTACGATCTTACGGTTTTAGACTGGGGTCGAAAAAAAAATTTAAAATTTGTTGGACAAAATACACAATTGATGGTCAAATATATAAGGCGGTATTAAATACCTCCAAAAATTAAATGACTCCGAAAGTCAATTCGGGGGTGTGGCGGAATGGTAGACGCTACGGACTTAGAAAACTGGGCCTTATAGGAGAAATCCTTTAAGTGTAAGCTCTCAAATTCAGGGAAACCTAAATCTGTTTTTCAGATATGGCAATCCTGAGCCAAGCCAAAACAAAAGTGAAGAATTAGTGGTTACGAGTAATTTCTAACTTCTGGATTTTAACCAATTAATTGTTTTTGGAAGGTGCAGAGACTCGACGGGAGCTACCCTAACGTGAAGCCGAGGGTAAAGGGAGAGTCCAATTCTCAAAGCCTTCAGGTAATTTATTACTAAGGCAGTAGTGAAAGCTACAAGAGGATGAAAATCCGTTGACCTTAAACGGTCGTAAGGGTTCAAGTCCCTTCACCCCCATTTAATTAAGTTTTCTTGCTTGTATATCATTTTTAAGATATATAGTTAGCAGTAATTTAATAAGAATGCATCATTAAGTAGATTGATAGGTATTTATCAATATAGTTAATGATGCATTTTTGTATAAATTCTCATTATATTCCCACAAAAAAGAGCAGATGCCGGTTAGTCACTGCTCAAAACTTGAAAAGAGAATTTATTCAAGCGATTGAAACTTTAATTCCACTACAGCAATCTACATAAAATTTGCTGATTTTTGCGTAGTAATTGTTAATTGCTTGTTCTTAATTCAAGCCGGAAAAAGTTATTCATATAATAAATAGCTATGCGACTTTGGTTTATATGAAATGCCCTTTTCCTCCCTTTAGTCAAGGAGACTTAAAGCGAAGGTTTTGACAATTACAATAACTACGATTTTGCCACAATCCTTTGCTGTGACTGGTATAAAAGTAGAAATTGAGAATAAAGCGCTCTAGAATTTTAATTTGTATTTTCACAGAAGAAAGCTTCCACGGTTACAGGAGTTTCATCTCAAAAGTGACAAATTAAATTTTGTTTTACTTAAAGATACAATTACCTTTCCCTGAATTAATAGAGTCATAAATCCGTATAATTTAGACTCTAAAGTTTAGAACTTTGATAAAAATTGCTAAAATTTAGCATTTTGGATTGAGATGTGCTAATGTTAAGCCTCTTAATTTTTTTCAGATTAGCCAAGTTTGAATTGCCAAGCTTACAGTCTTGGAGTCAAATTCCCAATCCAAAACCTCAATCAATAATTAATTAATCGTTATCCCACTCCTCACGACCAATCAGATCGGCAATGCGATCGCGCAATAAGAAGTCACATTTTTCTAATTCACACTCAACACAAACCCATTCTCTGGCAGGAATGTACTGGCAAAGGGAGTAAATGGGCTGTTGTCGGCTCACCACTCCTTTTTGTACAAGTCGGCGTGCCTCGTCTTGAATCACGCCCAAAGAATAGTAGTTGATAGAAGGCACCGTATTCACACTCATGGTTTTTGCTCACGACTTACACGTAAATAGTGTTCCCGAATTACAGTTGGAACTAACACCGGCATTCCATATACTCGCCGCTTGAGTTTTGTAGTTTGCTATACGGAACTAATTTCATTTTGGCGCTACATATTCTCAAATTATCTAAAGAAATGTGAAAAAAATCAATAACCTATGACATTTCTGCATTGAATAATTGCTGATTAGATTTGTAGGTGATTATTTTGACACGATTTCCTTTTAGCGTAGATTGTATGTAGATACATCAATCGTTAGTTACATCTTCGATTCTAATTCTCAAAAATAGCAACGTCAAAGCCTTATGGGTTATTGATTTAGTCGGATTGCAGATAGTTTAAGCAGCACGACACATTGGCTGTCGATGTCTGTGTCTTGGGGAAGGTACAAGCAACGTTTGTCGGATTAGATTAGTATAAACTAGTGCGTAGTATAAAGGTTACATTACACTAATACAGTCCGACGTTACCCTACCCTTAATCTTTTTTTAAATAAACGATCGACCAAATGAGTCGTTTTGACGTTGTTGCTAAACAGATTCCCACGTAAAAATAGCTGTAGCTATTATCAGATTTTTATCGCAGCTTTTCTCACAAATGCAGCGATAACTGTTGTTTTTAGGGTTTTAGCCTTTAATTTTGGTAGTGCAATTACTGATATGATATTGCTTAAAATTTACAATATCAAATATTGACGATCACAAACTGACACGTTGCACCTAACTGGTGAAGTTTTATTAACTTTGTTTTCATTTCTTAAAGTAGCCGATGCTGGGGTACAAAACTGTGTTGATTTTGACCATGCCGGAACATGAAAGCGATGAGTTTCAACATCCCAATGGTAGATATTGGTTTTACCGGATGTTGCTACATTCAAGCAGAGTAGGTATGTGAGTGTCTGTCAAAACTAGTTCTTCTTAATATTCCTAAATTGCAATGTACGATACAGACGCAACGCCAAAAACCCGGCTTGTCACCAAAAGCCGGGTTCGTCCTGTTTGTATTAAGCCGATATTTTAATCGTCCTCATCATCATCAATATCCTCATCCTCATCAAAATCAGGGTCAACTGGGGATGGTTCGGGTAAATCATCCGACTTGCGTGCGGTTTGCAGTTGATTTAATAGCGATAGCACCTTATTACCGCGCTCAATCGAAGAGTCTTCGATAAACACAACTTCGGGTGTACGACGCAAGCGAACCCTTGCCCCAATTTCGCTGCGGACAAAACCTGTCGCTGATTTTAAGCCTGCCATTGTTTCAACTTTGGCTTCGTCAGTACCATAGATGGAAACGAAAATTTTGGCGTGTTGTAAATCGCCAGAAACATCAACATCGGTAACGCTGACCATCCCTGTACCAACACGGTCGTCTTTGATGCCGTGCAGCAACATTTGGCTGACTTCGCGTTTAATTAATTCAGCAACGCGCTCAACGCGGCGATTAGTAGCCATAAAATCGAGCCTCCTTAAAAGAGGTTGTAATATAAGAATAATGCCAAGAAAGACTGAAAATTTTTGCTATTGGACTCGTTAAACTTGGCTCAAGCCTAGCATTGCCCGAAGTGTGAACGTTACAAAAACAAAGCCGCCAACAAGCAAACCAATAACAGCGACTAAGGTAAGTGGACGTTTCAACAGTGGTGCTAGCGGTGCAAAAGTATTTAGTAGCACACCCAAGAGGGTTGAAATAAAGTAACGAGGGTAGCGAGAAATGTTATCCCAAAATCCGTCGAACATTTTAGATTTAAACTGCCTTGTTATACTATGTACGGAATACGGAAAGCTGATGGTGTTTGATATCGTTAATTGTAGTATATAGAGTGGAAAAATTATAAATTGGACAAATATTAGGACTTACGCAGTAGTTATGAAACAAGGAACCGCCTCTTCTGTATGATGTAATTTATGAGGGTTTGGCAGAGTTTTTGCGTAAGAGTAATCCAAGAAATAAATGATCCATAGGATAGGTGTCTCGCCTGTCTGTGATATTCGTAAGACAGGCGAGACGCCTATTCTACGGTATTGACTTTGGATATTTATTTAATTGGAACACTCTAAGTCCTAAAATAATTAGAAACCCGGCTCTGATGTTTGAGTCGGGTTTCGTAATTGTCAGATATGAATTTAATACTATCCACGTAATTTATTTTAATAAAGGCGCTGGTAACTTAATTTCTCCCGCTTCTCACTTCCCCTGATATGGGGAAGATGAGGAAAATAATTTGAAGGGAGCAAAGGTTAAGCATTATTGTTAGTGAAAAACAGATGGAATTGTGTATCTGGGTCAGCCGGATAGATAGTAATTCAAATATTGCGCGTACAACCGCACATTATTAACCAACTTGAGGTTCAGCGTTACCATTACGAATTGTCCATGCTATTTCGAGAAGTTGAGTCCAACGTTTTTGGAGCTGTTTGGGCGTACATTTTACCGCTTTGGCAATTAATTGGTCATTTTCTTGGGCTGATTTGAGTTGGAGAATTTGGCGTTCTTGTTCGTTAAGTTGTTTAACAAAGTTTTCCCACTGTTGGGAAGATAGACCCAACTTTTGCTCTAAACCTGCACCTAACCACTGATGTACCAATTGCCAATTGTGAGTGCGGGAAAATTTTTCAACGTGATATTTAAAGCGTTGTTGCAAATAATCGCGCTGACGGGTAGTCAGACCCAGGATTTGGTCGATTTCAGGCGCACTGAGGTCTTGGAGCTTAAGTGTAAGGTAATCTACGCAATCCTTCTGCCCTTGAGCTTCCAGGTACTGCATCAGTTCGCTAATAACGCGATCGCGCTCCGAATCTTCTGCTGGATCGAAGGAAGCTTGTGCCACCATTTGCGATCGCAATTGCTGAACTGCCGAGTTACGTTGGTAAGCTTCGGCATCTTCGCCCCGACCGGACTCTAGCGCAGCTTCAAAATCAACTGTTGTTTCTTGAGGCTGACGGCGACTGTAACCTTGAGCGCGTAATATAATCAATTGTTGGTTGCAACCACCAGGTAAATTAATCCGGCGTTTGGCATACTGTTCGGTGAATGCCATATATTCGGCTAATTGCAGTTGCGTGCGTGGTGAGTAATTTTCGGGCAGTTCGTTTTCGCGGCGGAAAGCTTTGATTCCTTCGATGTAAAATGCTTGCAAAAAGTCTTCAATCAAGCTATAACGACCATCAAATCCAAGTTGGGCACCAGGAGATGAGACGTGACGGTATACCATTGCACCCAACGTGCTGTGTAATTCGACGCGACCGCGTTGGGAACCTAGTTGGTAGTAACGCAAGCACTTTTGCATCCGGTGGCGTGCCAATGTTAGCTGCCAAGAACTAATTTCTCCCGAAGTTTGGATGCGCGAGCTTTTATCGCAGATGCGCTCGACTTCTTTGGCAATGCGAAGGGCGATGGCGTTAACGCAGGCAGGGGTCGCTTTGACTTGGGCTTGCATTTCTTCACAAATCAGGGTAGTCAAATCGCTACTAGCGGTAGATGTTTGTGCAGGAGCAACAAATAAGTTGTTAACGGTAGAAGCAGGAAAATTAGCAAGGTTTGTTTTCATGGTTTTTTTTAGGAAGATAGCACCGTAACAACGGGAGCGAACAAGGAGGCGAAACGAGGCAAGAATTTTTCAGCTTCGTTTGAGCCGCTCAAGTACCGCTCACATCTAAGACTGTAGAAAATATAAAAAAGTTACGGGTATCTAACTGTGTCGGTTTTTGGACACGCAACCACATGGCGACTGGCACAAAGGTATCAGTCACTACATTTACTAAGCTCAAAACCTTAAGTAGCAGGCTTTTAGGCATCTTTTCCTACTGTCTATTTTTAGCCCTTGGCGTATGCCAATTTCCTAACTGGCGCAAAGTCATCTTTTCATCTCGCCAGCGAAAAACAGCCCGCAGTCGGCAGCAGGCACTTTTGGGTAGAAGACCGCGATCGCGGGTTGTGCCTGTGACAGTTTGCGGGGATTACCCAAATATTTTTTAATTAAACCCAAGCTTGTACAGCTTCCCACCCCAAACCTTGGCGCACGACAATTGGCTCCTCTCCCGTCAAATCCAAAATGGTCGAGACATCGGTTGTAGGCTCCACTCCTGTGTCTACAATCACATCTACCAATGTGTCTAAGCGGTCGAATAGTTCTACTTGTGTTATTCCTGGTTCAATTGCACCAAAATCGTCTTCGTCGGTTTCCCAAAGCGGTGGTAAGTAAGCCGAAGTCGAAATAATCGGGTTTCCCAAGGCTTCCAGCAAGGCCAAACATACGTTATGGTTTGGCACCCTAATACCTGTGGTTTTGCGTTTGGGATTTTGTACGAGTCGCGGTACTAATTTTGTTGCGGGTAACAAAAATGTATAGGGTCCCGGAATTAGACGCTTCATAATCCGGTAAGCATTGTCGCTCACCGACGCATAGGTTGCCACATCCGAAAGTGAGGAACATAGAAAGGTTAATGGTTTATCATTTGCCAGTTGTTTGATTTTCCTGACTCGTTCTACCGAAGATTTTGCATTGAGGTCGCAGCCAATGGCATAAACTGTATCGGTAGGGTAGAGCATAACTGCACCGCGTCGCAGTTCGATTTGTATTTCTTCTATTCTGCGACTTTGAGGATTTTCGGGATGGATTGAAAAAATTTTTGCCATCGGTGGGAAATAGGGAGAGGGGGAGAGGGGGAGAGGGGGAGAGGGGAGATGGACTGATATTAATAACTAACCATTAACAACTGACAACTGACAACTAACAACTGACGACTGACGACTGACGACTAACGACTGACAACTAACAACTAACGACTGACAACTAACAACTAACAACTGACAACTAATAACTGACAATTATTATGAGTAAACTAATTTATCTTCAAT
>JANNFJ010000952.1:0-2207 GCA_031379725.1 Calothrix sp. OTE_75_metabat_31 | reverse complement strand
ATGCCCAAAATCCCGCCCTACCATTGAATGGTAGGGCTAATCGAAGCCTGCTTTCAGCAGGCTTCGATTAGCCCCAGGCTTCAAGCCTGGGGCGGTTTTCCGGGCAAACGATGGGTCTCTCCCCCTATTCGCCAGTGGCATCCGCAGGAGTTGTCGGGGATCTGAACCTCTCGACTTGGCTTTGGAGGGGGACAGACCCCAGCAAAAGCCGGATAGACCGCCCCAGGGTATAACCCCTTACAAAGGTAGGTATTTTGGATTTGGTCGTTTTTTGTCTATTTCAGCCCACGCCCAAATCCTGAAACAACGAAACCTCGTTAAGCAGTTGAGAAATTTCTCAACTATTTGCTCGATTCAAAAAAACCTACCCTTGAAAGGGGTATAACCCTGGGGCTAATCAAAACCAAGCCTGCTTTGGGCAGGCTACCCTGCGGGAAGCCGCTACCGCGTCTATGTTGCAATTAGCCCTACCATTCAATGGTAGGGCGGGATTTTGGGCATTCGATAAAGCCATATGCTACGAATACTGGGGAGTGTCAACCCTCCCCACTCCCTAACCTTCCACCTTCACACCTTTCCAAAAAGCTACATATCCTTCGATTTGTTTAGCTTTTTCTTTAGCGCTGGGGTAGTACCAGGCAGCATCTTTATTAACTTGTCCGTCAACTTCAATGCTGTAATAGCTAGCAACACCTTTCCACGGACAAGTAGTGTGGGTGTTGCTTTCTGTGAAATATTGCTTGTTGATAGCGTCTGCTGGGAAGTAGTGGTTATTTTCCACAACGATTGTATTATTACTTTCAGCGATTACCGCACCGTTCCAAGTTGCTTTTGCCATTTTTACCTTGCTGATACACTACACAGACTTTATTGTAAACACTGTTGAGTATCCAAGCAGCAAAATTCGTGGGTCAAAACTGCAACGCAAGCTGTTTTGCCTTCATTGGATGCCTGGAATCACTTTGAATATAGTCAATGATTGAATTGGCTAAGTATTCAGCTAATTTGACTGGTACTGCATTACCAATCATTTGTTCTAAATCTGTTTTCGATTGGTTCTTTTCGTCAAAAACAAAATCTTGAGGAAATGTTTGAAGAAGGCTTCTTTCGATAGTAGTCAAGGGACGAAGTTTTTCTGTGACTGGGCAAGCATCACCTGCATGTAATTTATATGTTTTTGGGATTGGTCTATTCACCCCCCGAATAGTTGGGCTTGGTTCATCTATACTAAAAATTGCCCTTCTTTTATAACTTCTAGGATGTCTGTAGTAGTATTCGACTCCTAAACTATCTCCTAAGTAATCTCTGACTGTCATTGGTGTTTTTGCAAGATTTTTATTTAGGTATGGAAGTAATTCATCATCTTCGCCATCTAACTTACCGATACAAATATATCTTTTCCTATTTTGTGGGACACCGCAAAGACTTGCTTTGATTACAGTTTCCGTTAAACCATAATTATTGGCTTTAAAGATATCGATAACTTGAGAATACTTTTGAGTTTTTTTATAGCCTTCAACATTTTCCATCACAAACCACTCTGGGCGGATTGATGTGACTATTTCTGCAAAAGATATACTCAAATCTCCTCTACCTAAATTTTCATTTCTTTTGCCTGCACTTGAAAAGTCTTGGCAAGGTGGACCACCGATGACCATATCACAATTTATATTTTTAAAAATTGTGTAATCATCTTTTAAACTGCTTAAGTCGCAGTTATAAATAGGGTGAGAAAAATTTTTTATATAAACTTCAATTGCCGACTGCCAATTATCAAAAGCCCCGACAATTTCCAATCCTGCATTTTGAAATCCAAGCGATAATCCTCCGCATCCTGCGAAAATATCAACTACTTTTAAATTTACTAATTCCCGGTTAACTGAAAATTGCATAACTTTACTTATTAGATATATTTCAATGATGCGTCAAAAATTTCTGGATTACTTAAAATAATACCGTCAAAACGCCTTTCTGGGCTTAAATAGTTTTGCCCTCCACCAAGTATAATATTTCTTATCTCTTCTTTTGTGATTCTTGGGTTTAGTAATTCTGAAGATTTCATATATCCATAAGTACCTATTCCATTTATTGCAAACGCTTTATCATTTTTTGTATTATAAGTGTAACTGTCAATGATTAATTGATGATTAATTTTTCCATTATTGGCAAAATCGTATAACATTTTCGCAAGCCACACTACACTTCTT
>JANNFJ010000939.1:0-2989 GCA_031379725.1 Calothrix sp. OTE_75_metabat_31 | reverse complement strand
ACGTAAAAAGGGTATTAATAATAGCAAGTCATACCAGTGCCATAGAATCGCTTCTAGCCAGCTAAAACTCTTGTAACGACGTTTAATCAAATAACTGCGCGTCAGTAATTCTATAGTAAATAAAAGTATAAAAGGTAAATCAATAATCCAAAATCCATCGAAAAACTCGCCGTTCTCGTCGATTTGACGGTAGTAGTTGACGGCAATCAAGGGTTGGATTTTGACATCAAAAAATTCTATTTCCTCAATCCAACCCTTTTGAGATAGGTATGGTTGACTCCAAAATTTGGCGAAGGCTTTTTTCGCAGATTTTTCGGCTACGCGATCGCGCATCCGGTTCTTGATTTTTTCGAGCGTCCCGCTTTTATTGGCTCCGGCAAATGGATTAGTATCAATTATCTCGCTACTAAGACGACGGACTTCTTCCAATCTATCCTCCGCTTGCTGCGATTCTAACCCGGTTCGACTCACCTGTTCTTTTAAGAGCTTGACCGTGGCTAAATAATTTTCAGTCTCCCGGTGAGGTTGAATGCCTTTTACAGGGTCATAAAATCGCGTGATTTCGGGCACGTTTCGTAAGTAAAAATCCCGCCAGTGCATGTAACTTAAATCAAATAAAACTAACGTTAAATTGATTGTGGCGGCAATTGCCATTACTCTTTCAAACCAGATTATACGGCGATGTGGGGCTTTTGGATTAAACATTCGGCTGTTGCATGGTACAAATGTTTTGTATCAATTATATATAAAATTTTCGCGATTTGAACTTGGCTTTCAGCAAGATACTTCTATTGTTGGATTGACAATAATATATTTGGCTAATTATTTAAATTAAATTAACATAATTGAAATTAATCAAAAATCAATAATAATCAATGAAAAAGAGGTTAGATAATTTTTAGATATCTTTCTCGAAGTCAATCAAATTTAATTAAGAGGAACTTCAATCATGTGGTGTGAATTAGGAAAATCAATTACCATTGCTACGGTATGTTTAGTTACCGCCAGCACAGTCCTTTACGATACAGCAGATGCAGTCCGTCAGCGTAATTATACACAGCAGGAATTCCGTTCTGTGTTGCGAGGATTGGGCTATAAAGTTAAAGTTTCCAGCGAACCTTTAACAAATACAGAAGCAAAAAGAGCAATTCAAGAACTCCAAACAGGGTATAAGTTAAAACCCGCTGATGGTGTTGCTGGGCCAAAAACCCAAGATTATGTTGCCAGTATTGTCCGGATTTTGCAATCAAACTTAAATGTGGTTCTCAAACCGGCTACCCCTTTACCTCGCAACCAATTCTACAGTACCCGCACCGAAGCGGCTGTTAAAGAATTCCAGAAGAAACTTCAACTCGAAGAAACCGGAATTGCCGACTTAGCACTGCGACAAAGACTCGACCAAGAAGCTAGAACCATTCTCGATACAAACCCGGCAGCAACTCCAACTACAAAACCAACAAGGAGACCAACTAGAACAAGACCAAGACCAACACCAACACAAACACCAGTACCTGAAGCTACATCCACACCTGAAGCTACACCAACAGAAACACCAACACCTGAAGTTACATCGACACCTGAAGCTACATCGACACCTGATGTGACTCCGACACCTGATGTGACAACAACTCCAACCCCAACTTCAAGCCCAACCAGAAAGCCAAGCAGTACAACACCTAAAAAGTAACAAATAAAAATCCCGTAGGATAGGGTAGGACAGGCAGGATGCCTATCCTACGGGATTTTTAAATTAACTTAAATTCTTTGATTTGGTTCTTCCATCGGTCTACCTTTAGGAATAGGCAACAATGGGCGGTTGTCGTAAGGCATAGGAATGTATTGAACGCTAGGTCTTCCGCCTTGGGGTTGGGGATACAAGTCTATGAGAGCATAAATTGAAAGGGGTAGCCCAACGGTTACGGGTAGCCCCATCTCACTGGCTTCTTCGATGGTAATCGGGTAGTCGTGGGTAACACGACCGGTCGTCAAAGCATCGATAATACTTTCGATATTTTCAGGTTTAACTTTTTGTGTCGGTATCGAATCTTTGAGTAGCGTCCGCACAAACCGCTGTACTTGCTGGATGGCTTTGCGGGAAATATCCGCCATAATCAGGGTTTGGTCGTCAATCTCACCAATGGGTTTATCTTCCACTACTTTAATAATGCTAGCTGCAGGGAAATTACCTAATTGTGGGTCTACGGGTCCCAAAACAGCATTTGCGTCCATCACGATTTCATCTGCAGCGAGGGCGAGCATTGTACCACCACTCATGGCGTAATGGGGTACATATACGGTGACTTTAGCAGTATGACGAATTAAAGCTCTAGCAATTTGCTCGGTTGCTAAAACCAAACCACCGGGAGTATGTAAAATCAAGTCGATGGGGACATCGGGCGGGGTGAGGCGAATTGCCCGTAAAATTTGCTCGGAGTCTTCGATAGTGATGTAGCGCGATAGGGGGATACCCAGCAAGCTAATGGACTCTTGGCGGTGAATAAGTAGAATCACCCGGCTTTTGCGTTCCTGCTGGAATTCTTGAAGCGAACGGACACGACGATATTCAACTTGTCGCCGTTGCCATATCGGTTGTACAGAGGAAAGCAGTAGAAAAATCCAAAATAAGTCGCCAATACCAAAGCCCATAATATTTGTTCAATAATAACGGTTGCCATTATTTATTTTGGCAATTTTTGGGCTTTCACATTTCTATCTATGGACTGAAGCAGTTAGTCAAAATTGCTGTAAATAGATAAAAAGTTAGTAGTAATAGTCATTAATTTTGGGGGGTCGTAGGTTAGGCATCCCGCCTGTGCAGTCAGGTCAGGCGAGATGCCTAACCTACGGATTACAATATATACTATCAAAATTAATGACATGGAGTACTAGCAGTCCATGTCATTAATTCTGATGGGTCGTAGCATAGGCGTCTCACCTGTGCAGTCCGGTCAGGCGGGACGCCTAACCTACGGACAATAATATATACCAT
>JANNFJ010000879.1:0-3092 GCA_031379725.1 Calothrix sp. OTE_75_metabat_31 | reverse complement strand
CCCCAGTTAAGGGGAACTACATTCGACCAAACCGTTGCAAGCATTATCGACGTTTCCAATCAATTAGTTTCCCCAGTTAAGGGGAACTTTGCAGCCAACACGCAAACCATTGCCACCACCAACAGTTTCCAATCAATTAGTTTCCCCAGTTAAGGGGAACCTGCGAAAGTCCTCTGCCTTAATTTCAATGCTCAGTTTCCAATCAATTAGTTTCACCAGATAAGGGGAACAGCAAGTGGGAGCAATACTAGACAGTAGTTACTCTTGCCGTTTCCAATCAATTAGTTTCCCCAGTTAAGGGGAACTCGACATTGAGAATAGTTACTTCCGAGGCTAGTTTTAAGTTTCCAATCAATTAGTTTCCCCAGTTAAGGGGAACTAAATCGGTATTGTTTGGGGAGTTTGCAGCTGGCTTGTTTCCAATCAATTAGTTTCCCCAGTTAAGGGGAACTTGTTCCACCACAAACAGCTTTGGTGAATCTAAGTTGTTTCCAATCAATTAGTTTCCCCAGTTAAGGGGAACCCCTCGATTTTAAACCCTTACCCTGCAAAGCGTCCAGACCCAGTTTGCGAGGGGGTCAAAAAAACTTCCGTCAAAACCACAAAAACCCATCTTTAAAAACCTCCAAACCCTTATACAGCAGGCAAGCGAGCGCCTCAACGAAAGAATAACCATTTCAGCGATTTTACGAAGCGCACGACACAATTTAGATAATCGTCGAAGTAGGTGGCGAAATCACCGGAGAACCAACACCCATTATTTCAACTTGACTTAATGTGTGCTGCGAGAGAGGGTAAAAACGCACGCTATCTTCAGTATCGTTAACAACTTTACTTAAACGCTTACGGAGTTCTTTAAATTTAGCGTGAGTTAACTGACATTCAAAAACCGAATATTGTACTCTTTGCCCATAACCTTCGAGTAAATTTGATATTTTATAGCGTCGTTTATCGCAAGTAATATCATAAGCTACAACATACAATAACATGAGTTATAAATTAGGAGTTAGGAGTTAGGAGTTAGGAGTTAAAAGTTATAAGTTATAAATAATCAAATATTTTTTTTCGGTTGGGTGTAGCATTAAGCATTACCCAATAATTACATTGGGTTACACTACGTTCCACCCAACCTACGTTAACTGAAACTCGCACTAATTAATCCATTTTAATGGATTTTTGCTATTAGACAGGGATTTGCAATCCCTGTCGGGTCAAAAGCGGAGCGAATAATTGGTTGTTAACTTAGAAACCTAACAATTACGTTGGGTTATACTCGTTAGTCCAAGGTACATTCTGTCATTCTGAACGTAACCCTTCACTTCGTTCAAGAGTAGGCTTCGTGAAGCGAAGAATCTTGATGTGCCGGATATTTTTGAGATGCTTCATTGCGCTTCGCTCCATTCAGCATGACAGTTGATATTTATTGGGTAGTCGAGAGAAGAATCTCGATGTGACGGATATTTTTGAGATGCTTCATTGCGCTTCGCTCCATTCAGCATGACAGTTAAAGTTTATCTGACATCCTTGATAATTTATCTAATTTGATAAGGTTTATATTGATAACTAGGATTATAAACAAACTGCTTATAAGCCTTCACTTGCTGCGTCAATAAATCCCATCGCGGCTGTTTTTCACCTGCATCATCTTGTATTTCTTCCTCCATCCGTCGCAAAAAAGCTTGTAAATATTTTTTCCTCCCCGTGTCATTCAAAAAACAACCTCCATCCCGAAATTCAAAGTCGTTTTTAGCATCAACAGTTCGAGTATTTACTAACCACAACACCAACGAATCAACAATCGGAGCGCGAAATTCTTCAATCAAATCTGAAGCCAGTGCAGCATGTCCGTCATGTGCTTGATGCAACGAGGCATAATAAGGGTCGAGTCCTTGCAACTCAATTAAAGCGAGTAAATGATTCCACAATACTTGATAGCCGAAACTTAACATTGCATTCACAGGATTACCGGGAGGACGACGCGATCGCGCTGTAAAAACAAAGTCCGAATTGGTCAAACATTCAGCCCAGACCGAAAAATACTGCGCTGCGGCTGCACCTTCAAATCCCATCAAGCGTTCTTTATTCTCTGCTTGAGTTGCTTGTAAAGCCAGATAATCAAGGCTACTTAAAACAGCTTGTAAACTTTCTGACTCGCTACGCTTGCGCTGTCGTCGCAATAAAACGCGGCTATTTTTTAATTTACCTTGAACAATGGCACGAGCAGTAATGAGGTTTTCTTCGAGGGAAAGTTGTTGTTGATACCGCGACAGTTGGCGATATCCCCGCGAAATCGGCAAAATTCGCCCGTAGCAGTAACCCATTCGTGATAAAAAAGCAATTGGAATATCTCGCCACAAGCAAGCACGAATTGCTTGGGTTGAAAGTTGCGACGTACCAAAAATTAGGACTTGTTCGAGTAGGGGTAGTTGCACTTCTCCTAGAATGCTTTCTCCCTGCTTGATAATCAAAGATTCTTGTTGAAGCGCAACATAGCACCTTTGCTGGGAAACATAGAGGGTTTGCATTTGATTATGTATGGAAAAATTGTTTGCGTAGGGTGCGCGATTCGCAGCGTAACGCACCGTCATTTATTAGTAACGCATCACATGGTGTATGCACCGTCATATATCAATCACGCATCACATAATAGTCGGTGCGTTACGGACTATCGTCCTAACGCACCCTACATCACACCTACATTCATAATTTCTTGCGTATCTTTCCAGTCTTTCCTGTACCTAAAACCTCGGCATTTTGTCCCGGTTCTAACCACAAAATCACCTTATCTGCGACGCTGGAAACTGTATAAGTGGCAACCGTGACTAGTAACGTATTAATAATGACCGCAGCTAATCCCAAAGGTGCAATCAATAGAATTATCAAGGTAATAATTCCCGTGCTATTTGATGTAATGAGATTACGAAGTTGAGTAGTGCGAGGTGTTATGTACATTTTTTGTTTAGCCTTGATAATTCAGTATTTTCTACAACTGATTGCTGTGTAGCAGTGCTTGATTTGTCTACTAGTTTAATGAGATACGCAAGCAAAGCCCAGTAAAAGAAAATATTTGAGTATAACCAAGACATTCCTCG
>JANNFJ010000946.1:0-5178 GCA_031379725.1 Calothrix sp. OTE_75_metabat_31 | reverse complement strand
TAGGCATCTCGCCTGTGCAGTCAGGTCAGGCAGGATGCCTAACCTACGGATGACTATACCCTCAAAACTTATGACATGAAGCACTAGTTTTGGATAGTCGAAGGGGAACCAGTAACCCGGATTCTTAAAGAATCTAGGTTTCTAATTTGTCCCTAACCTAACTTTTTACTGGTTATAAATATTACTCTTGCTTTTGATATATTCCTTAACAATTCTATCGATGGATTTTACTTAATAAAATTTGAGGTAATCTTTGTAAATCCGAATTGGGGAGTAATATTTTGATAAAAATGAATAATATTCGCAACCGCTTTCATGATTTTCAAAATCGAAGACTTCCAACCCACGAGATTGAGGAAATACGCAAGGGATTATTAGAAGAATCAACAACAGATAATATTTATCTAGTCTTGATTGTTGGTTCTTGCATTATTGCAACTTTAGGATTACTTTCTAATAGTACTGCTGTCATTATTGGTGCAATGATTGTTGCTCCTTTAATGTTACCGATTCGGGGGATAGCGTTTGGAGCTTTAGAAGGAAATGCAGTTTTATTTCGTAAAGGTTTTATTGACCGATTACAAAATGAATATCCGAACTTACAGGAATTTACAAACGAACAATTGCGTTTGGAACTTTTAACAATTGAGGCTGATACCTATGCAGAATTTGTCAAAGCAGGTAGGTTAAATAAAGAATTGGCTCCTTTTCTTCAGCAACAGGACTAGGCAGTAACCTATTTGATTTAATATAGCGTTTCTCAACCTACTGAGGTACAACCATTTTACACCAAGAGAAGGGCGCAATGCCTTGCGCCCCTACAGATGTACCTCATCTGCCTGGGAACTGCTATATCTGTAGGGTGCGTTACGCTATCGCTAACGCACCCTACTTATCTACTTATCAACAAGTCCAATATGTTGATAGTAGAACTATCTATCTATGGGTAGTTACTCAAAATACTCCTGCGAATTTACTCTAATGAGTGAAAACATCGTGGAAATAGTTCTCATCAACATTTATGAAAGCACAAAATAAATTGTCTTAACCTGAAGATAGTCTTATCAAGATACCATCAAAAAGTGTTTTTTGATTGTTCAGTATCGGAGCAAAAATATGATGAAAGGGTTAAAAGGTAAAAACGCTCTAATTACGGGTGCGAGTTCTGGTATCGGGCAAGCCATCGCAATTCGTCTGGCTCAAGAAGGTTGCAATATCGCTATAAACTACCGAAAAAGCCCAGAAGATGCCGAAGATACCGAAGAAATGGCTTTGCAGAAAGCTTGCGGTGATGTTGACAATTGTGGTGTGAAGTCTTTGCTGGTTCAGGGAGATGTTTCTAAAGAAGAAGACATCTTAGAGATGGTCAATACGGTAGTTGATAAATTCGGCAGTTTGGATATTCTAATCAATAATGCCGGAATCCAAACCGAGAAATCATCTCATGAGGTAACAACCGAAGACTTTGACCGAGTAATCGCTGTCAATCTGCGGGGTGCTTATTTATGTGCCCGTGAAACGATTAAACACCTCCTCTCTCGAAACGCTCCGGGGATAATAATTAATATTTCCAGCGTCCACGAAATTATTCCCAGACCAATGTATATCAGCTATTCCATTAGTAAAGGTGGCATGGAGAACATGACCAAAACCCTAGCTCTGGAATATGCCAACCGAGGTATTCGAGTTAATGCGATCGCACCAGGGGCAACCATCACACCTATCAACGAAGCTTGGACAAATGACCCCGAAAAGAAGGCAATTGTTGAAAGTCACATCCCAATGGGTCGTGCTGGCACTTCTGAAGAAATGGCTGCTGCTGTAGCTTTTTTAGCTTCCGATGAAGCAGCATATATCACAGGTCAAACATTATTTATAGATGGGGGACTGACGTTATATGCAGATTTTCGAGAAGCGTGGTCTGCTTGATGGCAAAACTGATTTGGAGGAAGCAAACCTGTTAAAAGCAAATATAACGGGGGCTAATTTATCGCAGGCAGATTTAGAAAAGGCTATTATGCCTGATGGGACTACTCGCAGACGATAATTTCGATCCTCTTTAATTGTGCGAGTGGAAGCACTTCCCAAATCGCTCCCCTTACTAAGGGGGTTCGATGCATCTAAGATTTTCACTCAAAAGTGGTACTTATTTGATATAAAATTTTGATATTGTTACTACTAAACTTAATCACAAAATTATGAACATTAGTTTTTTAAATCGATATGCTTGGTTTTCGCTTATATTAGTCTGCCTAGCTTACGCTCTCGTGGGCTGGTATTTATCTGCTCACCATATTGTCTGGTTTGTCGGATTTTTCATAGCCTCTGTAGCTTTATACGTAGCGGGTAAAAGTAGTCCTTTGATAGAACGTCTAATTAATTTGACTTCTCAAGAATTATTAGCCGCTTTATTTCTCAGCTTTACTGTCAGTGCATTGATTGTATTAACAGCAACTTGGTCGATGTTGTGGACTCTCATTCTTATACCAATTTCAACTACATTTCTAGCTGAATTAGAAATGCGTTTTGTGGGCTTTAATAAGGCTGATACATTTTGGATTTTAACAATTTCCGCTGTATTGGGTTTACTTGTAGGTGAAATTACAGATATCATGTTTATCCCAAGTAGCAGATATTAACAACAAAAATTTTAGGTCTTTTACTAAAACGTATACATCCGGAAGAACCCCACCCTACCCCTCCCCGCCTGCGGGGAGGGAACCGGATTTTTCCCCTCCCTGCAAGCGGGGAGGGGATTAAGGGGTGGCGTAAACGTTTGAGCTTAAGTTGATACCTATAGATAATATCTTGCCCCTACGAGCATCTAACAAGGACGCTTCCCATCTTTTGAGTAAATCATCTCCGACACCTTCGGAGGTTCATCACCGATGTGAAATCCGCGTACATAATCTTCAATCTGTTTATCGGTATTCGTAACCCGCTCAAATTGCCTTCTATGTTCAGCCCACGACTCCACCAACGCCGTTTCTACAAACCGTCCGGGGTCGGCAACATCTTGATATAATCCCCACTGTATAGCCCCATCTCGTCGGCGAATGTGACTAAGTTTTTGCATCGCTACACTAAATTCTTCTGCTTTTTTAGGGTCGATGAGATATTCCAAAGTAATCAAAACTGGGCCATCATTTGGACATGGTTCAAAAGCATGGGTCGGTTGATCCCAATGTAGTGAAGCACGTAAATCGAGCATTTCCGAACATCGCAAACGGTAGCGTGACGTTAAAACAATACTTACTAACAATCCGATGCTCGCACTAATCAAAGCTGTAGAAATATTACTGCGTTGCGCTACAGCACCCCATAATAAACTCCCCAAACTCATGCTGCCTTGAAATACCAACAATTGTACCGATAATGCTCGTGCTTTTACCCAGCTAGGAACGGAAGTTTGGGCAGCTACACTCAAACTTACCATTACCCCTAACGAAGAAACCCCCACCAACAGCATCATCGGACACACTAAATAAAAGTTGTGAAATGTCGCTAATGCGAGCATCATCATAGCCATCATCGCTGAACAACCAGCAACTAACCTGTCAATCGAAAACTTTTGTTGCAACTTCGGTAATAGAAAAGCACCACACAAACCACCAATTCCCCAGAATCCCAAAATTACCCCGTAACCCAAAGCATCAAGCTTTAGTTCCTGTCTGCCGAGCAACGGTAGCAAAGCAAACAAAGCACTTGCAAAAAAGATATAACCAATTGTGCGATAAAGTACCGACTTAAACACAGGAGCATGACGAACATAACGAACACCAGCTTGAATCGCACCGACGAAACGCTCAGTAGGTAAAGCACTTACCTGGGGTGTGCGTTTCCACTGCCAAATTACCCAAATTACAGCAATAAACGAAGAAGCATTTAGTAAAAATACTAATCCAGTTCCCGCAGAAGCAATAATTATACCCGCGATCGCCGGCCCAATTGAACGCGACAGGTTAACAACAATACCGCTCAGAGTAACCGCTTGGGGAAGTTCTTCTTTAGATACGAGTTCGGGTGTCACTGCTTGCCATACAGGCATATTCATCGAACTACCGATACTCATGGCGAAAGTCAAACCCAGTAGAATCGAAGGTGTCGTGATATTGGCTATCGTTAATACGCCTAATAATACAGCAACTAACAGCATCCATGCTTGCGTAACTAACAGCATTTTACGACGGTCGATAACATCTGCGATCGCACCCGCAGGTAAAGCTAATAGAAAAAACGGTAAACTCGATGCAGCCTGCATTAACGCTACCAAAAACGGCGAATTTGGCGCAAGCGTCGTCATTAACCAAGCCGCACCCACATCATGCATCCAAGTTCCCACACTCGATATTGCCGAAGCAATCCACAAAGCCCGAAAAACCGAGCCTCGAAGCGGACTCCACATCGATGTAGTTGATATTGTTGGTGCAGTCATAAAAAAGGATGGGGAAGGGGGGCAGAAATATTACTTGGATAGGCGAGATAATTACTTTAGCCTACAGTAATTGTAAAGGCACAGCAGTACTAGTCGTTCATTATTGCCAGAAAAACAGCGAAAAGCGCATCTGCAAAAACTTCAAACCTTCATCTAATTCGCTGCCATGAAACAGTGATAAATGATACTGCGAACAAAGAATGTGCGATGATTACAAGCGTGCTAGTTATGCTGTTAGTGGAGCTATAAATTTGGGCAAATGCTGCTCCCGTGTGAAAAGTAGACAAAGCAATTAATCCCGGTTTTAATTCTTTTTTCTCGGTCAAACCCAGCATCAAAAAACTCAATGTACCCTCATATAAAGCACCACACCCAATTATCCGTAGAAAAGAAATCGACAAATCGTTATCTTTTACTAGCAGAGTTGGTAATAATAAAAACAAACAACCAATTGCTATTTCAAAAATAGTATTTGCTATTAATATTATTCGCATTTAGCACGCTCAACTTTTGTGATATTGTTCTAACTCATATAGGGTATTGAGAATTATGCCTCCTTCCTTGCTTCAAACGGCAGCATTATAGTAAACGTCGTACCTTCATTAACTTTGCTGCTAACTTCAATTCCACCTTTATGCAAGTCAACGCATTGTTTGACAATAGCTAGTCCTAACCCAGTCCCAGAAGTCATATCAACGTTATTGGCGCGATAAAACGAACCAAAAATGTAGGGTAAATTTTCT
>JANNFJ010000872.1:0-9903 GCA_031379725.1 Calothrix sp. OTE_75_metabat_31 | reverse complement strand
CGGGGAATGGCATGGGTGAGGGGGGGAGGGGGGGAGGGGGAAAAGAAATATTCTTTTTTTGCCATGCCCCACTCCCTACTCCCTAACTACACTTAGATGGTAAATTATGCCAGGAGTTGATTCACGGTAGCGGGCTGAGTTTAATTTATTAAAAATTTACAATAATTGGGCGGGGATTGGGCGGGGATTGGGCGAGGATTGGGCGGGGGAACCCCGCCCCTACGAATTTAATGAAATCTTACCCTTGGTAGTAGCAATGTCCGCCTCGAAACGGGTAAAATAATTTTTATGTTTGACTTTATTTCATCGCGTGCAACGCTATTTTTTGTATCTGTGACACTAGCAGTTTTGGCTGTTGCTTGCGATCGAGACAAGCAAGCTCAAACAAGTAGTGAGATTCATACTACTGCATCTAGTTTGTCCAATCGGTCAGAATCTCCCGATCGAGCGGGTTTAATGCAGATAAATCCGGACACGCAGTCGTTGACTCCTTCCCAAACCCAACGAAAGACGCAACCGAGTTTGTTTGAATTGGGTCTCGATAAGGCTTCTGGTGCATTCAATATCAGTCAAACTGCTCAGTCGATTGCCGATTGGGGTTTGGTGGCAACTCAATATCAAGATGCGATCGCTGTGATGAAACAAATTGAGCAGGGTAATCCCTATTTTGTCATTGCCCAATCCAAAATTACCGAGTACCAGCGCCAACTTAAATACGCGCAATTACGAACAATTCCCAGTCAACCAACAGTCCAACCAACTATAGTCGAAGCATCGCAACCAAATGTAGCTGTACCCAAACCTTTAAACAGTCCCATTTTAGTTGTACCAATTCCTGTTAAACGTCCTAATCCTAAAATAAAACCAATAATTCCACAACAACCCCAACCCGTCGAGACTATATTACCTGCCCAAGCCGAATTGTTAACTCCTCTTCTAGTTCAACAACCCGACAAAGCCTTTATAATTCCTATTAAACGTCGTGCGGGTGGTACACCAGTAATTAATGTTACATTCAACGGCAATCAGCAATTTGAAATGATTGTCGATACTGGTGCGAGTGGTACTGTTATTACTCAGAAAATGGCAGATGCACTAGCTGTAATACCTGTAGGTAGAGCAAAAGCCAATACTGCTAGTTCTAAAGCTGTAGAATTTCCCATTGGTTATGTAAACTCGATGGAAGTGGAAGGAGTCAAAGTGAATAAAATTGCCGTTGCGATCGCAGGTGGCGAACTCGATACTGGATTGTTAGGACATGACTTTTTTGGGAACTATGACATTACTATTAAACGCGATGTTGTCGAATTTCGACCCCATACTGATACCCCAAGTGACTCCCTACAAATTCGACCATCTGTACCAATTTATCCCAAACAAAATCCCTCTAGATAGCCTTATCCTCCCATGCGTATTTATCGCAGGAATGGCTGTTTCATAAAACTCAGTTTTCCTTCGTAGAGAGTATAGCTGCGATTTCTTCAAGTTCTTTGAGGTGGTGTGCATTCACAAACGTTTCCCCATTTGAGTCAAATTTATTTGAATCATACTGAGTTTGTTGCTCTTTGATTGCGGCTATTAGATGATTGATTATTGTTAGCTCCTTACCTCGATTAATTACTGTTTTTAATAGTTCAAATCGTTCTGGTTCTTCAATTTGACGTAGCAGGTGCGAGATAAAACGACTAATTATAACTTCATTTCCAGAATCAAAAATCTCGTTATTTTCAGCTTCTTGCCCCAACAAAATCTGTTCGCTGGCATCAAACAAAGTTTCTACAATTTGAGGAATAACAGTTAGAGGAATTTCTTCTATGCAATTTTCAAGCTGTTCAAGAAATATACTAGTTTGCGTCCTACCATCTTGATGTTTTTGTTTAACAAGTCCGATTAGATATTCTTTAAACTTGTCTGCATCTCCAGCTAAAGAAATCGTAGTTTTTACTTGAATATGTGATAACTCACTTGCTGATAATGTTAGACGAAAGTATATTGGAAATATTTCTAAACTACATACACCTAACTGATCGTGCCATTCAAATTCTTTTTCATCTAAACCGGAATTACTCCAAGTAGATTTTAACTTGGGAAAAAGCTGCATGAGGAGATTTGTTATTGGCTGCTTGTTCTCTGGGGTCAGTTGAGCAATCCAGGTATTAAATAGATTTTTAAATTGGTCTGTATCGAGGTTGACCTCTCCTACAAAAACATGAGGATTTTGATGGATGATGTTATATATTGCTGGACAGAAAATTCGTAAACACTCAATAGCAATAAAATCAACTGGGTTAACTTCACCTTTTACTGCTGGATATGTCACTGTTAAAGCATTAGTAAAACGAACAATATCGGGGATGTTTTTAATAAAATGGTCTATTCCTTGGAAGTAAATATTATGCCAATAAGCTTGGTTAAATTGCTGTTTTGGTATATCTGCAAATATGTTATTCAACTTGCTAAAAAGTAGCTTGCGGAGTAAGCTTTTGCTTGGAATTGGTAACTCAAACTCAGCTTGAATAATCTTTTGTAAATATAATTCTTTTGATATGTCTTTGGTTTCTGTAACTGTTTTCATTATAGCTTCTTTATCAAAGACTAAGACATAAACAACGTTGGAGAAATTGGGAATTGCTTTAAAAATGCGAAATAGCTCCCTGATATCGTCAGCAGCTAGCCGATCGATATCATCAATTGTTACGACTATTCGTCGCTGTTGCTTTTCTAGCGTCTCTTGTACTTCTTCTTTTAATTGCGAAGCTTCCTTGTCTTTGTCGTCCAATATTGCTGCTAATGCTTTGCCAGTTTGAGCATAAGGGAGAGGAATTTCGGAAATAAATCCAGCAAAATCAGCAAGCGTCTTTTTTAAACCTTTTGGCACGGCTGATTCTTGGCTTAAAACATTTTGCAATTGCTCAAAAAAGCGTCTTGTAATATTTTGGTGTCCAGAAAATAGCCAAGGATTAAAAGGAACGATAATCGGTCGCTCGTCATCTGGCTTTTGTTGAAGATAGTGGACTAAGAAATTTAATACTGTGGATTTGCCAGAATTCCAAGAACCGTGAATTGCTAGAGCAAAACCTTCAGGGAAGGTCATTTTGCAAATGCTGTCCGCTAAATACCTGGCAAAGCTGGCATGACCTAGCAAGTCATTTTCTGGATCGACTATGGAACTATCTGTCGATATATCGTTAATTTCTGTTTCAGCCATAAAGAAAGTTTTCTTAATTTATATTCCTGGCAAGTTATTTGGGTCGATACCTTGAGATTGCAAGTAGGCAATCAGTCGTTCTTTTTGCTGACGTTCCTGTTCAGCACGTTGACGTTCCTGTTCGGCACGTTGACTTTCGTGTTCGGCACGTTGACGTTCTTGTTCGGCACGTTGACTTTCCAACTCAACTCGTTCAACTGCCCAAGGTAATAAATTATGTTCAGCATCCCACCAACGTAACCAATAACCAGTTCGTGCTTCTTTTTCTCCTTGCCAAGTTCCTAAAAATAAGCCCATCGACTCAATCCAATGCCGACCATTTTCGTCAGGTTGTTCTAGTTTGTAGCGTTCGTTTTCAAGCTTATAGTATTCTAACAATCCACCATCGGGGTCAAAAATGACGTAAACGGGAACTTGTAATATTTGCTCGTAAAAAAACCATTTTCCTGGTGGATAGGTTGGTTTTGCCGAATATTCTTCACCTTGAGTTTCGGACAAAAATTCCATAACAACCCCAGGTATATTGCCTTCCAAATTGGGTGTATAGCTTCTGCGGTTGTTTAAAACCTCATTGACGCTATCCACATAAACCCAATCGGGTGCTTTAGCTGTAAATTCCCCGTCTAAGGTTGCACAAAGACCAAAATTTGAGGCTATCAGCATTTTCGGCTGGATAAATCCAACAATTTCTAAGCTTTCACGCAAAGCACCCGCTAATAGCGGTTGACAATTATTCTCCACCGGCTCGTCCTCTAACCTAAAATCATCGGGCAATGCTTCCCAAGATATTACCATTCGAGCGAACGACTTAGGTTGACTAAGTTGGGTTACCATTTTTCACCCCATATTTTAAGTTAATTTGTTTTTATTTTATCTAGATTTGAAGATTGACGATAAAAAACTACACCATTTGTCAGTAATAAGCAAACTACAGGTGTAACCAAGGGTATCCAACCACCGACATTCAACAATATCCAACAAGTTGAAGTCAGTACTATTACTGAAATAACTACTAATCCACCCATAATTAATAATCTATGGCATCGCCAAGCGATCGCACCACCAACAACTGACCAAAGACCAATCCAGAGGATTTCTCCCCAACCAGACCAAACCCATAGAAGCGGTCTTTGGTCTAAAACACTACTAAGAATTTGGCTAACCATATGTGCGTGAACCACAACACCAGGAATTTTATTAGAGGAACCCGCACCCCAAGGTGTAGCCCAATAATCCCCCATACTGCGGTCTGTGACACCAATTAAGATAATACGATTTTGAATGGCTTTTGGATTAACGCGATCGCTAAGAATATCCTTGAGGGAAACTTGTTTGCCAATCATCTGCGGTTCTGGTAAAGCTCGATAGTTTAGCAGTATTTGACTACCTCCAGCATCAACAGTTTGATATGCATTTGTACGACTTTCTATGGATGGAAATATTTGTTTACCTAATTGCAGGTTATTATCAGGTGTAAATTTTGGCTGAATGCCACGACGGTCTAAGTAGTGAAATGCCAGTTGGGTACTAAGGGCATAGCTAGCAGTACAACGGGAAGTAGTATTGGGTGTCATATATAATAAATGACGGCGGACAACACCATCGTTATCCTGAACAAAATCGCTGAATCCTAGCCTAGCTTCGGGAATCTCTGGTGGTGGTAAAGTACCTTGCACGTCATCTTTAATATCTGGACGCTTGCAAATTGCAATTAAATGCGGGTTTTGCTGTAATTGCGTTGTCAGTTCTGATTTTTGACTGGGATAATCTCGGTAAATATCCAAACCAATCGCAGCAGGTTGATATTTTTCCAACTTTTCCACCAGTCGATTTAGGGTAGTATCAGATAGAGAACCGAAGCGGGGTTCACTTCCTTGCGCTTGGACATCTTCAGGAGTTACAGTTACCACCAAGATTCGGTCATCGGGCTTTTCGGAAATACGCGATCGCATTAACAAATCAAAAGCTGACAATTCCATTGGAGATAATAGCCCTAAAAATCTGATTCCTCCAACTAAAAGGGTACTTACTAAACTGCATACAAGAATTGTTCGTAATTCTCGACGATTGGGTAACAAAGGCACAGCATTTTGCTTACCGCACCATTCCAACCAGGTAGAAGGTGTTTCCGCAGGATTTTGACAAATAACTGGTAACCAAGTTGCACAGGGAAACTCCCCTTCCAATCCTTGCAACTTTTCCCTTGCTTCCCGCACAGATTTGTAAAGAGACTCTCCCCTAGCAAAAGCGGTAAGAAAGTTTTTCAAAAATTCTTGCGCTACCCGGTCGGGAACAGGTTCTTGCATCACAATCACTTGAGGTAAATGTAAATCAGCCAAATCAATAGCTAAACCCAAGCCATCGCAGGAGTTGAAAATTGCTAATTTTAAACCGTTGGATATTGCTTTTTTCAAACTATATTTTAATTGGTCAATTGTCATAGTTTCTGTCGCATTAATCTGGAAACATCCTTTTCCTTGACTCGAACTATGTCCGGCGAAAAATAAAATATCCCATTGATTCTCCCAAAGACTTTCATTTAGTTGCTGTGCCTCTGGTTCTACTAAAAATTTAATATCTACATCTGGTAGCTTTTCCAAAACTTGTCGGTCTTGGTTAACATTGATACCGCTACTATTACCTAAAATGCTTAAAATTTTAACTTTCTTTTTAGCTTTCTTAGCTATCTTTAAAGAACGTAGATATTCTGGAGGACTAAGGGCAATTTCTGCGTGAGGATAGTCAGATAAAAATTCCCACAAACACCAAGGTAACTTCAATACATTAAATTCAGCAACAATCACCAGATTAATTTCATCTTTTGGTGTTAATCGAGTTCGTAATTTGCGGTCAATATTGAGAAAGCTATCTGCACTTAACCAGCGATTAAAGAGGCTTTTTAATTCATGACATACTTCTTTAAATTCAGCATGAGAAATATGAGAAATTTCCCTATCATCTTCATCGATTTCAAATTCTGGATGCGCTGTTGCAGTTTTGCGCCAAGCAAGATTATGATATAAAGATTCATAGAGCAATTGCCAACGTTGATAAAGCAAAGCAAGAGTTGGAATTGCTGGTAAACTTCCAGTAAATTGCATCGGAGTCAGTTCTTCTGCTTCCCAAAGTTGCGCGGTCACAGTCGGAAAGCCGTACTGTAATTCTCCTTTTCCTAAATTTAAAACAATCAAATGCATTTTATTTATAGGATTCTACGGCAAGTCAAGACATACGGGGAAGGGAATACACCTGTTAAAGTGATGCATCAAGAAAGACTCTTACTTTGTGCCCTACCCTACGGGAACGCGAAGCGCGTATGTGTTCTTTGTGGTTAAAAAAAACTTCTTTTTTAACCACAAAGGGCACGAAGCAATACTGTTCTTATTTGAGCAAACCTACTTACCGATTAAGAATACTCCAAAATTAAATTAGAAAATTTTCTGTAATTATAAAATCTTCTAGCTCAATTTTAACAGTAAACTCAGTTCCAGGATTACTTTTAAACCGTTTGAGTTGAATAATATTATCCATAGCACGAGATTGAATCGATTGAATAATTTCTCCCGACGATGAGAGCAATTTTAAACTAAGTTGTGGTGGTAATTCATCTTGGTTTTGGCTGCGTAATTGGATACGAATGCCAATGCGTCCATCTGCTTCTATATCTAATCCCAGCAATAAAAATACTTCCCGGTCGGGTAAGTTTAGAGATTTTACCCTTTTGATAGTTGCTTCATTTTGTTCTGCTGTCTGCCGAAAGCTAAAGCCCAAAGCATCCCTACCAAGTAAATTATCTAAAGATTGCCAAGTATCCTCAAAAGTATTTTGCAACCACTGACTCAGATTTGCTACGATATTGAATGTTATTGTATCCTTCTGACGCAATTGAGCGAGGCTATATCGCCAATTATCATCGCTGACTAATGCCCCCCATAAATAGAATGGTAATTCCAATCTGGGTTCAAAAATATCATGACTTGCTAATCTGTGTAATAAATTTTCTGCTTGGGTTGCGGGTATAGGAGATAAATCTGTAACAGGTAGACGAGTTGGTTCTTCAGGATTAAGTTGATTTACTACCCCCAGCACATTGATATCTTGAATTATTTCCTGGGCATCGAGGCTGTAGCTTTTGTCAAATTGGTTATAGCTACCTGTTGTTTTTATTTGCTTGTGCGTAGTATATCCCCATACTCGCATCGATAATTCATCTGGATTGATTTGAACTGCCAAATAATAGTCTCCAACCCAAGCGGGAATATCTACCCATTCTTGGGGAATTAACAATTCACTATTATCAAAAGATTTATCAGGCACTAGTATAAGGCGTTTATTTCCCCAAATTAAAGCAGTGCCGTTGACTATTGACCAAAAATTAGGTAGCAATGCCTCATTTAACCAAACACTTGCTTGTGGTTCGGATTGGGCTTGTAACCAAGGCAGAAAGGTTTGTAGACAAATCTGGTTCAAATAGGCATTCCACTGTCCTTTTGCTGTGGGTTGTGACTGACTTTGCTGCCAAGATTGTTGGGATAATTTGGGAGGAATCTGAAATTCTAATTGAGTTGGGGTATTAGATAAGAAATTCATGGGATTTTAAAAGAGTTGGGAGTTAGGAGTTAGGAGTTGGGAGTTGGGAGTTAGGAGTGGAAAGTTATAATTAGAGTAATCCAAGAAATAAATGATCCCGTAGGATAGGCGTCCCGCCTGTCTAGATATGTTTCAAATAGGCGTCCCGCCTATCTAGATATGTTTCAAATAGGTGTCCCGCCTATCTAGATATGTTTCAAATAGGTGTCCCGCCTATCTAGATATGTTTCGGACAGGCGAGACGCCTATCCTACGATATCGAAAAAGGATATTTTTTTAATTGGAATACTCTTAGCAACTAACTACTGACAATTGACCACTGACTACTAACAATCTCTATTGATAATGCATTTGTAACCATTCTTCCAATATTGTGCTGATATATTTAACCACGTCGGAAGTTACAGAAATATGCAAGGTTTCTTGACTCCAGCTAGTTAATGTTAATAGTAGTGATTCGCGTGTTTTTGATAGTTTGCGAGAGATACTATATTGTTGTACTGTTAATTCTTGAGCTATTTGCTGTTGCGTTAAACCTTGTTTGTAATAAAGTTGCAAAATTTTTTGAATCGACGAATCCAGTTTACTGATAGCTGTTTCTAAAACTGTATTTATTTGGCTTTTTTGCTCGAAACGGTCTACTTGTTCTTCCTGTTGAATTAATTCTGTTAATAAAGATTCTTGAAGCATAGTATCTGCTATATCATCTTGTAATTCTCTTTCTCCCTGTGCCGATTTGGGAGAATTGAGAGATTTGACAGTAGGATATAAATATTTACGGACTTGATTACCACAATCAATCAACCAACGTTCAAGGGTTTCTTTTGTACATTCCGTACCAGGAAAATTAAGTTGATGACGCATTCGATTGTAACCATTTGCGACTGCTTCCCAAGTACTGGCTTCAGGTGTCGAAATTTGTCGTAATTTAGGAGTTTTTTGCGGTAGATGAAGACTTTCAAAACAAGTCCAAGCTAATAGATAACGTTCGATAATCTCAGGATTAAATCCGGCATTTTCGAGAGATTCAGTTAACAGCTTGCGGCTAACTTTGAGTAGTAAACCCCAATTGTTGCATAAGTCAACTTCTCGATTTCGACGCAAATAGTCGCGGATGATATTGCCAAAAGCACTACTAGCATAAGCTTTGAAACTACCACTTCCATCGGGATTGCAAGCTTTGAGGATTTTGGGGACAGACGCGATCGCAATTTGAAAAAAGTCTGATATCTTATCGTTAGATCCTTGCAAGCGTGGCATCAATTTTTGTACAGTCCAGTAACAAGGCTCTTGGAGGTAAGCAGACATGTGCCCTAGAGCAATTTCCTTTTTTTCGGCTTTTTGCCAGGATTTGTGCCAATAAACTGCCCAAAATCGTTCGGTATTTTCAGTTTTGGCAAAATGATTTAAACAAGCTTTCATATTTCGATGCAGTTTAGCATCAGTTGCCCAACCGCTAAATCGGTCAGCTTCAAATTGTAAAAAAGTCGAAAAAATTTCATCGATATTTTGACGTGGATTCATAATAATTACAAATTAATAATTTCATATGATTTTCAAAAAAGAATCTGGTGTTGATACAGATTTTATTTTTGTGGAATATGTAAGAAAGGGCAGGGAGTCCCATTGCAATACTGCGTAGGTTTTGGATTTTGATCCCCCCAACCCCCCTTAAAAAGGGGGGCTAAAAGCCAGCCCTTTCAATGCGTTCATTTGTACTATATTTTTTACCAAAAATACACGTTCAATAAACCCTTACACAATCAAGCACACGGTAAATTATCGCAAAAAATGCTCAATTCAAGAGGCAATAAATTGATCGTTTTGGATGTACTCACGCATAAAATTGCATCGATAGCTCAGAAGCATCATTTTTTGTCTTAGTCTGAGAGAGGGTTTCAGCCGTTAATTGAGTAATTCATTTGTTCGCATTGAAAGGGCTGGGGCTAAAAGCCTTACAAAGTCCCCCAACTTATCGGGGGATTTAGGGGGATCAACTCTGGGAAAACGTCTTAACCGAGCAGTATTGAGTCCCATTGGTGTCAAACTTAACGTGAAACCCTTGGAAAACCTACAGTTCCAGAAGAACCCCACCCTAGCCCTCC
>JANNFJ010000860.1:0-5389 GCA_031379725.1 Calothrix sp. OTE_75_metabat_31 | reverse complement strand
GCCCACCTTTTAAAATTTGACTCAGTTCACGGACGCTGGACACCATCCGTAACTGCAAAAGAAAATCAAGTTTTCATTGATGGCAAAGCTTTAAGCTTTAGCGATTATGCCGAGCCGGGTAAGGTTGATTGGGCTGATTTGGGTGTGGATATTGTTTTAGAATCCTCTGGCAAATTTCGGACACCCGAAACTTTGTCTCCCTACTTCGACAGAGGTGTAATTAAAGTTATTGTTGCAGCACCCGTGAAGGAAGAAGCGCTAAATATAGTCATGGGAGTCAATGACCACCTTTACGAACCCGAAAAACATCACCTACTAACAGCAGCATCTTGCACTACAAACTGTTTAGCTCCCGTAGTCAAGGTGATTCATGAGGGTATAGGCATCAAACACGGTTTAATCACCACAATACACAACCACACCAACACCCAAATTGTAGTTGATGCACCCCATAAAGATTTGCGACGAGCCAGAGCAACAGGCATGTCTCTGATTCCGACTACAACAGGTTCAGCTACGGCAATCGGTTTAATTTATCCCGAACTCAACGGTAAACTGAACGGACTCGCCGTGCGTGTACCTTTATTGAATGCATCACTAACAGATTGTGTATTTGAAGTTACTAGACCCACTACGGTAGAAGAGGTCAACAGCTTACTGAAAGCAGCTGCATCAGGAGAACTAAAAGGTATTCTTGGTTACGAAGAATTGCCACTAGTATCAATCGACTACAAAGACGACCCCCGTTCATCTATCATCGATGCTCTTTCCACGATGGTGATAGACGAAACTCAAGTCAAAATCTTGGCTTGGTATGACAATGAATGGGGCTACGCGAACCGTATGGTTGAACTAGCGCGGAAAGTAGCACTTAGCCTTTAAAGAGGGAGTAGGGAGTCGGAAAGGAAAATTATTTCCCTATCTTCTATTCCGTAATTCCCTATTTCGTAATTCCCTATTTCGTAATTCCCCAACTAAACATGATTACCACAGCATCAAGCGCTAACCTTAGAAATTACATCCTAGTTACGCTGGCATATTGGGGCTTTACAATTACCGATGGTGCCCTCCGGATGATAGTGTTGCTGTATTTTAATAAAATTGGCTACACCCCGATTCAAATTGCCTCGCTGTTTTTGTTCTACGAAATTTTTGGTGTCGTCACCAACTTCCTGGGTGGTTGGATTGGTTCCCAGTTTGGACTCAAAGTGACACTTTACACAGGCATCGGGTTACAGGTGTTTTCTTTGGTAATGCTGTCGGGGCTGAATCCTAGCTGGCCGCAATGGTTAGCGGTATTATTTGTAATGGTAGCCCAAGCGTTTTCTGGAGTTGCCAAAGACCTAACTAAGATGAGTACAAAGAGCGCAATTCGCTTGGTTGTACCCCAAGACGCTCAATCTGCCTTGTTTTAATGGGTAGCTATCCTGACAGGTTCTAAAAACGCACTCAAAGGTGTTGGTTTCTTTGTTGGTAGTGCGCTACTGTCGTTAGTTGGTTTCATTAATGCTTTATGGATTATGGCAGCAGGGCTTTTCCTACTGATGTTCAGCGGGTTAATGCTGCCGAAAGGAATGGGTAAAATCAAAAAGAAGGTCAAATTTAGTCAATTATTTTCTAAAAGCCAAGAAATCAATGTTCTCTCTGCCGCTAGATTCTTTCTGTTTGGTTCGAGAGATGTGTGGTTTGTCGTTGGTTTACCAGTATTTTTACGCAGTGTTCTCGGTTGGTCATTTTACCAAGTAGGTGGTTTCCTCGCTATCTGGGTAATTGCTTACGGTATAGTTCAATCTTTAGCACCGACCTTATTAAAACGCTTTGGTTCCGGTCGTCCTCCTCAAGCATCGACTATCCAATTTTGGACTTTTACTTTAACCGCAGTACCTGCACTCATTGCCATTGGTTTGCAAATTGGTATTGAACCTAACACCGTAATTATTACTGGACTGCTACTTTTTGGTCTGGTATTTGCGTTTAACTCAGCAGTGCATTCTTACTTGGTGCTAGCCTTTACCGATGATGACAAAGTAGCGCTAAATGTTGGCTTTTATTACATGGCAAATTCTGCTGGAAGGCTAGTAGGTACGGTACTATCGGGAATTGTTTATCAAGCGTTTGGGTTAGTTGGGTGTCTGTGGACTTCGATGCTATTTATTTTGGCAGCTGGGTTGGTTTCGCTAAAGTTACCTAATCCTCAGCCAAGTAAAGATATTGCATGGAAGGCAGGAGAAGGAGATTAAATAGGAAATTAGATTCCAAAATTTAAAATTAACTAATCTCATCCTATGGGTGGGATTTTTAATATTAGCGTTTTTTAAAATTTGAAATTTGTACTGTACTTATTAGATAATTTACGTACACTCAAATTTTTATGACTATTAATGATTTTTTAGGCATTTATCCTGATATTATTGAGAAACTATTCACAGTTACAAAACCTGGTAGATAAGACACGAGCTTGGCTAGTAAGGTGATGCCAAGCGTTGACTTACTAGTACCGTGCGGCGTCCATAAGAATACCATTGTAGTGTGAGCTTCTAGCTCGCGTATTCTATAAAGCGAGCTAGAAGCTCGCACTACTTTTTATATCAAAATTAAAATATTTTTAAAATGGTATAGTTATTTACGCCATGCTGTACTAGTAAAGGTAAACACAATTAGCAACTGGAAATTAAAATATGGCGCAGGATATATCTAACAAGTCTGCACTCAAATTTGTTGTGATACTAGGTATTGTTAGTATGTGCGCCGATGCGACCTATGAAGGTGCGAGGAGTATTACAGGAGCTTATTTAGGAGTTTTAGGGGCTAGTGGTTCGGTAGTTGGTTTAGTAGCAGGTTTTGGAGAATTAATTGGTTATTGTTTTAGGTTAGTTATCGGATATCTAAGCGATCGCAGTCAGCAGTATTGGAAAATTACTACATTCGGTTATTTTATCAATACCGCCGTTGTGCCACTCTTAGGCTTCGCTGGAAGTTGGCAAGTCGCTGCTTTGTTAATGATTAGCGAACGTACAGGTAAAGCAATTCGCACCCCTCCCAGAGATGTACTTTTGTCCTATGCAGCTTTGAGGCTGGGAGGTGGCTTTGGCTTTGGACTCCATGAAGCACTTGACCAAATCGGGGCTGTAATGGGACCGTTAGCTGTGGCAAGTGTATTTTATTTCGGTGGAGGATATCAAAGCGGCTTTGCAGTATTGCTATTCCCTGCTTTGCTGGGACTGATTGTACTTTTTATAGGACAAAAAATTTACCCAAACCCCCGCGACCTTGAGCAAAAAAGTGCAGCACTCACAGGAGAAGGACTACCTCAAAAATTTTGGATTTATTTGGTTGCTGTAGCACTTATCGCGGCTGGATATGCTGATTTCCCGTTGATTGCTTATCACTTCCAAACAAAAGGAATTGCTTCACGGAATACTATTCCTTTATTTTACGCTTTAGCAATGGGCGTTTCTGGAATAGCGGCATTAGGATTTGGGCGTTTATTTGACCGTGTTGGTATATCTATATTAATATTAGCAGCTTTGCTCTCTTCGCTGTTTCCACCGTTGGTATTTTACGGTAGCACTAATCTTGCTGTACTAGGAATGGTCTTTTGGGGTATGGGAATGGGAGCGCAAGAATCAATTTTAAAAGCCGCAGTGGCAATGATGGTAGCACCTGAAAGACGCGGGTCTGCTTTTGGCATATTTAATACTGGCTACGGCTTGTCTTGGTTTTTAGGTAGCGTCTTAATGGGGATTTTATATGATAGTTCAATCAGCGCGTTGGTTATGTTTTCAGTAATAATTCAACTTGCTGCCATTCCAATTTTGTTATTGGTCAATAGACGAATATAATTCTTTATTTGAATCACCAACTTCTATTAGTTTTACTAGTTGTTGATTGCCTATTGTCAACCCGTAATGTTACATCAGAAATGCAAATGCGCTGTATAGGACGTTTCGTCAGTCCTCCTGATTGAGAATGGTTGCTATTTTACACTTCAATAGTAGCAGTATATTCAAAATACATCGAAGATTTTAAGTAATATTAAACATATCCTCCTGTTTTGTCCAAAAAAAAGCTGGTGATTGTTTATCACCAGGGTGTAGTAATAGATGTAGAGTAAAAATGAAAACTTAACTCAGAGATTCAATTAACTTTGCTACACGTTCCTTTACTTGATTGCGAACGCTGCGAAATACTTCAATATCTTCTCCTTCAGGGTCATCAAGTTGCCAATCTTCAAACACCTCCCGAATCACCCATGCTTCTGGTAAATTAACGCCGCAACCACACAAAGAAATTACCACGTCGTATTCTTCTGAGTTAAAATCACTCAAAGGCTTAGAAGTTTGACTACTAATATCAATACCAACTTCTGCCATAACTTCAACAGTTATCGGGTCTACTTCGCTTGCAGATAAACCTGAACTGTTGACAACTATTTTACCTTCTCCCAGAGTCCGTGCAAAACCTTCCGCCATTTGAGAACGGCGAGAATTTCGCTTGCAAACAAACATTACCTTTTTCATGATTTAGATATCTCCTTACGGTGATTTTTTTTTGTAATTACTACCTGCAAACTTTAAAAATATCTATCCTACGACTCGATTTAGTCAAGTCTCAAAACTTACTATTGTTTACCATTTACATATTTTACCCAAGCTTCGCACTGATACCAGCGTTGCTATCACCAATTACTAATAAATGAGTCATAAACTTCTGAATTACTTAATATCCCGAAATTCATTCTTAAGTAGGTTGTAAAGCAGTACCGCTAATTGCCCTCCTAATATTGGTCCGATCCAATAAACCCAATGATGCTGCCAAATTCCTCCTACAAGGGCAGGACTAAAAGAACGTGCCGGGTTCATGCTTGCTCCGGTAATTGGTCCCATAAAAAGAGCTTCCAGCCCAACAGTCAAACCAATTGCCAGAGGGGCAAAACCAGCATGTGCGCGTTTATCAAGGCCTGAGCCGAAAATCACAAACATTAAAATGCAAGTCAGGATGGTTTCTAAAACTAGGGATTGCAACCAATTACCATCAAGCGGTAAAGTTGCACCCATATTCGCAACCCTCCCCAAGCTGATAAGCAGTATAAATGAAGCTGCGACGGCTCCAAATAACTGTGCAAAAATATACTGAAAAACTTGCCGTGCAGGAAAAAATCCACTTGTCCATAATGCTAAAGTAACTGCTGGGTTAAAGTGGGCACCGCTCATATGCCCCATCGAATAAATTAAAGCAGCCACCACAGCACCAAATACGAAGCTAATACCAACATGCGTAATAGCTCCCTGGCTTATCTGATTTACCATCACGGCACCAGTACCAGCAAACACTAAAATGAAAGTGCCGATTGCTTCTGCTAACATACAACGCCAGCAACGCAATAGCG
>JANNFJ010000858.1:0-1745 GCA_031379725.1 Calothrix sp. OTE_75_metabat_31 | reverse complement strand
ATCGTCTAGCCCTCGCCGTCGTTCTTCGGAATCGTCACCCAGCAGCGATTCTAACTCATCGCGCCGTCAGCGTTCCTCCGGTTCTTCAGGTTCATCGGGTTCATCGGGTTCTTCAGGTTCCTCCGAATCGGGTTCAAGTTCGCCCTCATGGCGCGAACGTCTCCGTCCATCTGGTGGGGATGGTTAAGCAAGTATTTTCCTGTCCCTAGTGCCAAATACTTGTCGGTTAACATACGTTACATGTAACGTCTCTACAGATGTTTTACGTTGTATTGACTGCCTATTTCCTACTCCCTACTCCCTATTCCCTTTCTCCCCACTGGAGGATGCGATAAAAGCTTGATTTTTATACGGTCATAAGTAGCGTTACTTACAAAAAGGAAAAAAACTTATGTGCTTATTCATGGAAGCTGCCAGAACTGCTACCCAACAACCTCATTTCCCTGTTGCAGCCTCGGCTGTTTATGTAGTTGGCTTCATCGCTGCTACTACAATTGGTTCCATTGCTTGGTACAATTCCAAGCGACCTGTAGGTTGGGAAGATAAAGACCGTCCCAGCGTTGTACCTAAAGTTGAAAAAGAAGAAACACCAGGATTGGGCGAACCTGAAATATAAAAGCTTTCCATAGAGATGCGTTCGCAAGGGAAATTTGCCGAAACGGCACGCTACGCCTTAACGATACGCATCTCTAGATTTTATTAATTTTGCACATCAACCCAACGACGGTAGAGTTTCTGAATTTGTGTCAAAATACTAATTACTTTCCCGTTACCCCGGTCATCGTCGCTGGATAAATCTTGTAACTTGCTTAAGAGTCTTGCTTCTTCAGTTGCCACATCTCCATCGCTGTAAATCAAACCACTTACAGCTTGAATTAAGTTTTGGCATTCTTCATGAGTGGGATTAGAGCCTAAGTATTCCTGTACCCACTCGTAACACTGTTCTTTTTTTACTGGCAATAATTCATACAACCAAGGCTTTATTTCTGGGTCATTTGCCACGCCTCTTTGTTGAGCAATTTGCCGCAGGTACTCCCGTTCTTCAGGTTGAATTCTACCATCAATCCAAGCAGCTCCAATCAGTATTTTCACCAGGTTCTTTGTACTCGAGTTGCTAACCATATGTGCCTCCTGGGATTCAACATTAGTTTTGATGAAATTTTAGTTACACCAGTATTTACTCGCAAAAATTTGCTTTTCTTAAGCGCACCATAAAAAAGCCATCCATATTATGATGATGCGGTATCACTTTTATCCAGCCTTGCGGTGTCGAAAACATACTTGCTGGGGAATCCGGGGTTGGTGGTTCGATTGCCCAAGTCGGATTATTAGCTAAAAACGACTCGACTACGGCTTCATTCTCGCTCTTGTGTAGTGTACAAGTTGCATATACCATTATTCCACCCGGTTTTACAAATGTTGATGTATGGGATATCAATTCCTTTTGTAAAATTGCCAGTTCTTCGACGGTTTTTGGTGTTTGTCTCCAGCGTGCATCCGCATGACGGTGTAACGTTCCTAATCCCGAACAAGGAGCATCAATCAGAACGCGGTCAGCGGTATTTTTAAATTGGGGAAGATTGCGACTGTCACCGATACAAACTTGGATCGACTTTATTTGCAGACGGTCGGCATTTTCTTCAAGTTTGCGGAGTCGAGAAGCAGTGCGGTCGCAAGCCCAAATTTTTCCTGTATCCTGCATCAATTAGGCAATATGCGTCGTTTTCCCCCCTGGCGCGGCACAT
>JANNFJ010000809.1:0-1876 GCA_031379725.1 Calothrix sp. OTE_75_metabat_31 | reverse complement strand
CCCCATACTTCCTTCTTCTCTATCCCAATTATCAGAATTATCAAAACGTAATCGGTAAATTTCTTGCCACAATAAATAAATAAGCGTATCTTTAACTTTTTAAATGTTTTCGCAACAAAAAGCTAGAACGAGCCTTATCTCATCCTCTGATTGGTTAGTCGAACAGTTACCAGGGTTAAGCGAACAGGAAAAATTGCAGCTTCACAATTGCGGTATTTCCACTACTAAACAACTTATTCATGAAGGTAAAACCCCACAAGCAAGGGTGGAATTAGCTTCGAGATTGCAAATTCACCTTCAGTATGTAAATAAATGGATCGCATTGGCTGACTTAGCACGAGTGCCAAGTGTAGGAACGCAATACTGCGGGTTATTACTTCATGCTGGTGTCGGTTCGGTGATTCAATTGGCAGAAATGCCTACGCAGCGTTTGCATAAACAGGTTTTACGTTTGCAGGTAGCAACGATGCAGCGGCGCGATTTGTGTCCAGCTGTGGAAGTTGTTCAGCAATGGACTCAACAAGCGAAACGAATTGGTTAGTGGTCAGTGGTTGGTGGTCAGTAGTTGGTGGTCAGTAGTTGGTGGTCGGTGGTCAGTGGTCGGTGGTTAGTGGTTAGTGGTCGTTATTATATTATTAATTCTTAACTCCTAACTCCCTTATGCCAATACCCCGTTGAGAAAAATATCCGCTAACCCTTCTGCCATTTCTTGCAATTGCTGGGGTGAAGCGTCGGGTTCCATAATTGTGCCGTCTGAAAAACCGGCAACGGCAAACATTCCCAAAAATACCTTCGAGACTAATTTCGCATCCATCTGGCGATAGATTCCCTTATCCATCGCTTCCTGAAAGAATGCTTCTGCAACGTTCGTCATTTTGTCGATAACTTCCGATTGAATGCGACCGCGTAAATCGGGATGAAATTGTGCTTCCATAAAACAGACTTTCATCATGTCAGCGTTTTTTCGCATATTCCACATGCGTCGTCGCATGACTTGCGCTACTGCTTTGTAACTGCCCATTTCGCTCAATTCTGTCAGTAAATCGGTGAGAATTTCGACCCATCCTTGGGTGGCAACTTCTACCAAAATTGCCTTTTTATTTACAAAATGACGAAATAGCGTTCCTTCTGCAACATTTGCAGCAGCAGCTAAGTCACGGGTGGTAGTGCCATCAAATCCTTGTGCTGCGAATAAACGTTGTGCCGCATCTAAAATACGGGTACGAGTTTGTGCCTCAGAAGGTGGGGGAGAATTAAACACACGCATAAGTATTTTTCTGTTATTTAGGTACAGATTTTGTAGCATTATTGTCTAGCATTCGAGACAATAATCGCTAAAGCTTAATACAAGATTAAGAAGCTAGTGAATTTTAATAGCGATTAGCCAAAAATACTGCCATTCTTCTTTACTATTAACAACTGACGAATGACAATTAACCAATGACTTTTGACTTAGCCAATGATGAAATCAAGATTGCCGATACAACAAAGCATAAATCAACTTTTAACGCGATCGCGTCAGTTCATATTAACTTTTCTAACGATTATTTTTCTTTGCTGGGGACTATTTCCAGCTGCTGCGGTTGCGAAAACTCCAAGCCCAATTTCACCCCAAACTTTGCCTCAAACTTCAATTCAACCTTATCTCGACCGCGTAATTAAAAATCTAACCGAATTTCGCCTCGACAATGGTTTGAAGTTCCTGGTTTTGGAACGTCACCAAGCACCAGTGGTTTCTTTTTTAACTTATGCAGATGTCGGTGGTGTTGATGAAGTTACAGGCAAAACCGGACTAGCACACTTTCTCGAACATTTAGCGTTTAAGGGAACTTCGCGCATTGGTACAAAAGATTACCAAACCGAGAAACCGCTTCTC
>JANNFJ010000800.1:0-6948 GCA_031379725.1 Calothrix sp. OTE_75_metabat_31 | reverse complement strand
CTCAGCAATTAGCGATCGCACCCAGATATTGAAATAGGCGATCGCTCCTCCAAAGAGTAGAAGTATTACTAAAATTGCGATGTAGGAGAAGGCAGAAGTAATGTTAGAGTGAATATCGGTTTTGACAACTGCGACAAAGCTATTGATAGCAGTTTTAACGAGGTAAATTTGGATTGCTGGTAAAATTCCTTGGAAAATCAGCAAAACTGCCCAAATAACAGTCCAGTAACCCGCAGCTTGCCAAACTAAATTGATGGCTTTGGGTAGGTAAGGTAATTGAGGTAAAATGGAGCGCAGTTTAGTTACGATTTTGGTCATTCAGAACTAGAGGTGGTAACGAATATGTCATTACATGCAGAGCGGATTTATTCGAGCAGTACCCGAAAATGATAACTTATAAAAGGGTTTGCGAGATTTGAAACAAGCTGTAAGTGGGGAAAAGCCAGTAAATTACGCTAACTGCATCGTGCTTTATTATACTGAATGGCAGTAATAAACGGCATTGGGAAATTTTAAATTTTAAACCAAAGGAAACATGTTTGTATTTAAAGCTTGCTATAATTGGAGGTAAAATTCATAATTCCAGGACTCATGCAAGGACTACGCAGTTACGTCATTGCGACACCAGGTAGAGGTAGGTTACTTACAGAAACCACTTCGTGTCTATCCGGTACTTTAGCAATTTCAAAGTCTTGTTTTCAAGTCCTAAAGGGACAGGCTAGCCTTGCCCTTACGGGCACGCTGCGCGAACGGCAACGCCAACGTGGCGATTGCGTAAGTCTAAACTTATTTTAGATTCTCATCTTAACAACTCAATGGCTAAAGATGTTTTTCATTATGCAGTTAAGAAAGGCTTAGAAAAAGAGGGTTGGCTGATTACAGATGACCCGCTTAGGATTAAGGCAGGTGGAGCTGACATGGAAATCGACCTGGGAGCAGAAAAACTTATTGCAGCAGAACGGGGAAACGAAAAAATCGCTGTTGAAATTAAAAGTTTTATCGGCACATCAAATATTTCTGAATTTCATACTGCGGTAGGGCAATTTATTAACTATCGAGTAGCCTTGGAAGAACGACAACCTGAACGCATTCTATATTTAGCAGTTCCAATCAGCGTGCATCGCAAATTTTTTATGCTTCCATTTGTCCAAACTGTCATTAAACGTTTTCAAATTATATTAATCATTTACGATCCAGTCAGCGAGGTAATTTTAGAATGGAAAAGCTAGAACGCTATCGCACCTATATCAAACAATTATTGAGTGATTATGCAAGTCTTAGTCCATCAGATGGGGAAGCAGAAACTGAGCTAGTTTTCGATATTGAGCGCGATCGCTATCAAGTTGTGTATACAGGATGGCAAAACCGACGACCAATGTATGGTTGTGTTTTGCACCTGGATATTAAAGGTGGGAAAATTTGGATACACCATGATGGTACAGAGATTGGTATTGCTGATGAATTGGTAAAGTTGGGAGTACCAAAGTCAGATATTGTTTTGGCTTTTCATGAACCTTTGGTGAGGCAATATACCGGGTTTGCAGTGGGTTAATTGCAAATTATGGTGCATCATAGAAGTATAGAGACGCGATATATCGCGTCTCTACATTCGGTTACATGGTTGTTTGTATAATTTAATTAACCCAGATCGGGTAATTGAGAATCAATAAGTTGTTGAAATTCTTCAGGAGAATTAACGGCGATTGTTTCCAGAATTAACCCCTCCAAAAGCGATATATCGTCAATTTTATTAATATTTTCTACTAAATTTTCTGGAAGATTACCAAAACGTTTTTGTAATAGTTTGAGAATATTCTTCTGATTAGTAGACTTTGCTCCTCGTTCAATAGCCATCTCTTCTAAAGTGCTTAAAAAAGGCATTTTTTGCTCCTCTTCATATTGATGTAATTGCAAACTGTTCTTGGGTAACGTATAGCCCAATTGATGATGGCAACATCAATTGGGTTTGGTTCTCAGGCATAGCGGGTGTCTGTACCATCTTGACCTCTTGTACAATAGGATTGTGGGACAGATGCCTACCCTATTAACATAATTTTATAACGAATGAAGGCGATCGCATTTCAAAACGTGATAACTCAAGAAAAAGTTTCCTAAAAATGGATCAAGTCTATCTGAAAGCATATTTATAATTTGGTAGTGCGTATCGCGCTTGGCGAAGCTACGCTAACGCGCTGCATGTCGCTTAATAAATTGTAAAAAATATAAATGTAGAGACGCGATATATCGCGTCTCTACAACGTGCGAATTTTACGAATGATTTAAAACTCCTTTATCTGCCTCAACCTGTGCTTGCCAAGACTGAGCATAACTGCCACCCTGCCCCAATAGAGGTGGGTAAAAATGCTACTTATTGTTTGACAATACAATACTGATTTGGTGATAGATAGTTTAATATTAAAGTGCGGCAGGAATCTATGTCATAAGTGGTAAAATTTAAATAAGGCTTATTATGAAGTCAATCGCAACGACCCCTTTAGCCGAGTTTCTCTCTCAACCAAATATTGAAGCTTCCCCCGCATGGGAGTTAATGAACGGGCAAGCGCTACAAAAACCAATGCCAACTCTTTTTCACTCGCGGCTACAACGCAATTTGGTAAATTACATAAATCGCCATACTGAGCAGTTTGAAGCTGTGCAAGAACTGCGCTGTATTGTACCTCCCTACTCCCCCGTACCAGATATTTCTGTTGTTGCTTGCGTGCGCTGCGATGAAGATGGTCCCTTAGAGGGAGCGCCAGATTGGTTAATTGAAATTCGCTCTCCCGATCAAAGCACCTTAGATTTGCAGAATAAAATTCTCCACTGCCTTAGTAATGGAACGCAGCTAGCTTGGTTAATAGACATTACTCGCCAACAGGTCTGGGTATGGCTTGGAGATAACCTACCCCAAGTTTTTTCGGCAGAGGATATTTTACCAACTTTGGGCGATATACAGTCGCTTACGGTCAAGGCAGTGATAGCTATGACTCGCGCTCGAAGCTAAAAAGCTCAATTTCTGCTAAAAGCGAGAATATTAAATTTTAGCTCATAAAGTTACGTAAATATTTCTGTATTTTCACTTGGTTCCGTAAAAATACGGATTCGTCAAGCAAGTTGATGCATGTAGTCTAAACACATAGGCTCAAGGGTGAGCTAAATAACACTTAAAAAGCCATTAAGATAAATATTGATTTTTTAAAAATTAACCTTAGCTGAAAAACTTAGCAATTTCATCAATTTGAAGAAGAGAATCAATAATGTATAAGATGTTTGTTTTAAGTATATTCCACAGATACTTACGTAATATCGCTGATGGTGTACCCGCGTATATACGGTGATAATAACGGTTGTTGTTCTCTCAGTCGCAATCTGCACAGGCAAGCTTAACTACATAGAGTGACACGTATAGTTCATCTACCTGGATAAGTTATGGTGAGTAATCAAATAATTGCAATCTCAGAATCGTGTGGTTGCGCTGGTTTTTGGTGGCTATGGCAGAAGTATCGACATTATCTTCATTCTTGCTGTCTCAAGTGGATGGGTGGAAACCCGACTGATGCTGAAGATGCACTCAGTCGGGCAATGCTCAAGGCTTGGGAGAAAGTACAAAAGTATGCAGGGAAAATTTCTAATTTTAAGGCTTGGCTGACAACACTGACTCATAATCTCTGTATGGATACAGCACTTCCGGCTATTACACAATACAGTTTTTCTCCTTGTTCCTCTCCTACTCATAGTTTTCAGCTTTGAGTGTGTACCTCATAGCTGCCGGAAGTGCTGTATTCATCGAGAACGTAGTCGGGGTGAGAATCAAGTTGAGGATATAGAAGTATATACCTCTGGTGAGGAGTTAGGACTGATTTCCTGTGAGGATACACCAGAAAGTGCAATGGATAGTAGTGAAGAAAGAATTGTCATCTGTCGTGCCATTGATAATTTACCATCTCGGTTACGCGAGACGTATATTCTACACTTCTATCAAGATTTTTCCTATCAAGAAATAGCCAAACACCAAGATATCTCTTACGATAACGTTTGCAAACGCATCTCCCAAGGACGGAAAATTTTGCGCGAGGAATTGAAAGGGTATTTTTTAGGGGAGGATGAAAATAATACAAATTTATCAGTTACATCACCTTTGGCTGATAATACAGTGCATTCAGAAGGTAAGAAAAAAAGTCGCTCAAAAAATTCAGGAATTGGCGATGGAAATCGTCTTAAAAGTGGAAAGACGAAAAAGAAAAAGAAATCTAATCTCGTCTAACCAGAAAATCATAACTTGATGATGGCGATCGTCTTAAGGATACAGAAGCAACAATGTTTCTAAAGAGAAAATTAGCCATAGCATCATTTCAAAAAAGAGGAGTAAAAATGGAAAACATAACTGTAAATATCATTGGTGGGGATCAACAGGAAAACACCACCGCCGTAACAATTGCCAATATAACATGGGGCTTGAACGGTACTGCTAATTTTGGTCAAGCACAAATGGTACCGGACGGAATTCAAGATTTAGTAGTCTTTAAGACAACCCAGCCTCAACAAATATCCATAACATTGGATGTACATAACACCTTAGCTCATGTGAATATTACAGTAAATAACGATGAAATAATCGTTACCTAATCGAATTTTTCTAATTGAGCGATCCCCGTATCAATAGATGTGCTGAAACAGCTATAAGTTGATTTGCAAAAAGATTTTGGACTTTAAAGTGCTTTGAATGGGATGAGTCAAGAGAGAAAAATTGGCTCTAACTCGAAAAATTCAGAAATTACTTTCTGAAATCGTCTTAAAGGTGGAGAGATGAAAAGAAAAAATACATCCAATTTCGTCTCCCCATTAAATGACAAAACCAACAATCAATCTCAAAAACGGAGGAATTAACTATGGTTGAAGAAGCCGAAGATAAAATTGAACCTCAAAGGGAAAATATACCTGAAAAGCAGGATAATCGCCTTCCCTATGAACCCCCTAAATTAAGGAAGCATGGCAAGATAAATGATACTACCTTAGCTATACTAGTCCCTGCCGCTAGAATTGATGCGCGTTTTGGTCCAGGACGTCTAGATCTTAGTTAAAGCATTTTTTCTCTAACTCAAAAAATTCAGGAATTGGCGATTGGAATCGTCTTAAGAGTAGAGAGATGAAAAAAGGGAAAAAATCGAATTATTTCAGTTAGAAAAAAATGCCCTAACTCGGAAAATTCAGAAATTGCTCTCCGGATGCGTTACTCAGATAGAAAACATTTACCTTGGAGAAAAAAGAATGGCAACACAATACACATTGAACATCGCAATGGATGATGCAACAGTCAACGGTCTGGCTGCTGGCAATTTTTCCCTGTATGCTTTTAAGGCTGTACAGACTAAAATCGGAGGTGGTCAACCTGTTGTCTGGTTCAAGACAAAAGAATTTTCACTATCAACTGTAGTAACTTGGTCGCTGGATTTCGGAGCTTACACCTCAAAAACCCAAATCATCGCAAATGCAAACATTGTTGCCAGCGCTTCTTATCCTATAAATCTCGGACAGATTTTGGAAGTTCAACAACCTAGGGGTACAGGCGCAGTTAAGCAAGATGGCACAGCTGACGCTATATCGATTTATAACACGACGAATACACCGTTTACTTGCGGCATCTCGGTGAAAGCGGGTAACAGTTCCAATGCTAATGCTATATGTGCTTTTCCACTTTTCGGAGAGAATACCAATGTCATAGTTCCCATTGAGAAGGTTTTGGTGATGTTTGCCTCAGATGAGGTCAACACAGGTACTGTAATTGAAAAAGCATTCACTTCTAGTTTCCTAGTTGATATGACTGGTGCAAGTAATAATACGCGCCAAATCAAATATGATATCAATGCTAGCTGGGATGCAGGTGGTGCAGGATGGGCTAACAAGCAAAAACCTAATGTGCAACTTGCTCCGTTACTGATCCTCTCCAAGTAATCTCTGTATAATTAAGAGGCACTAAAAGTAAAGTGCCTCTTAGTAGACCTCTTTTTTCTTCCAATACATAGATACTTATCAGCACAACTTTTGTATAAAATTTTATAAATTAATAAAAATATGTACGCAATATACATTTGGTATAAATCTTAAAATATCAACTATTGAGATCAAAAAATAATGGCGGAGGAAATTATAGCTGCATTAAACCATGTCTTTTTCAAGCGACGTCAGTTTTTACTCTTTGGTGGTTCTTCTATACTTTCCCTGAGCTTTAGCAAGCATAGTTCTCAGTATAAGGAAAACCGTGATAGTCATGCTATTTTAGTTGTAAATAATGGAAACACGATACTTGATGGGACATATCAAGTTACAATCGAAATGTCTCAGGAGACTGTTGATGCCTTGAATCAATCCAATTACAGTCTGTACTGCTTTAAGGCTTTGCAATGTTGGGACAAAGCGGGTGTACCACTTGTCTGGAAGAAGCATGAATATGAATATTCAAAGAATAATGTCCTAGAAATATTGGAAGCTCATGAAGCGTATACCTCTCACCAGGAATTGAATGTAGATACTAATATTAACTCTGGAAACTTTTATCCTATCAATATTGGGCAGACTTTAGAAGTCCAAACAGTCAGTGGTACGGGTGAAGTCAAGCAAAATGGTATAACTGGAGCTATCTCAATTTGTAATAATACTCAAAACAAGTTTACTAGCGGCATCTTGGCGAAAATAGGTGACAGTTTCAATCCTATATGTGCTTTTCCACTCTTTGGTTATAAAACTCAGGTTATTATTCCCCTAAACAAAATCCTTCTACTATTCTCAACTACACAGGTCAAAGTCGGTAGTGCCATCGTGAAGACTGAAAGTATTAGTATCTTGATCGATCTGACTAAAAGTCAGGAAAATAGACGTACTGTGAGCTATGACATCAACAAAGGATGGAAATGGGACGGAGGGATTTGGGCAAAGACATTTCCCCCCTCC
>JANNFJ010000778.1:0-1599 GCA_031379725.1 Calothrix sp. OTE_75_metabat_31 | reverse complement strand
GGAGGGTACCCTGCAAGAAGCGCTACGCTCTATAGGGTGGGGTTCAATATTTATGCAACTTCATATTTAATCGGTATAAGAGTAAGGCTTAAATTTAAAAATTTCCGGGAAAATACTTTGTATCCATTGTATAAATACAGAAGTTTCAAAATTGCTCTTAGAGCAAATACTGATGGCTACTAAACTAATCAAACTAGAGGACGGCACTTTAATAGAGGTAGAAGTGCCAGAAGACCAAGCAAAACAGATTGCAGGCAGTGCTGCCGATCGAGTTAGTACAACTTTTGACAAAATTAAGCCGATTTTGGTGAGGACATGTCGTCCGATTGCGGCTGCTTGGCAGGAACTCAATCAAGAGATGCATATTGAAGAGGCTGAGATTGAAATTGGCTTCAGTTTTGAGGGAGAGGGCAATATATACGTGACTAAAGCTAAAGCTGCTTCCAATCTAAAGGTCAAATTGGTACTTAAACCCAAGGCTTAAGTTATATGAGTGCAGATTTTTTGGACTCTGTGATTTTAATAACCAGCAGCGATTTAGAACGAGATGAAGTCTTTGGTACAGGGTTTGTTATCCATCAAGATGAAAATATGACCTATTTGTTGACTTGTGCCCATGTGGTAAATGAGGTCGGAGGGTCAGATCGGGTAAGAGTTGGTGGTTATCCTGCAACAGTTGAGGCGAATGGTGATAGGTACGGTTGCGACTTAGCTGTATTAGCAGTTAAGGACAAGTTGATCAAATTACCACCACTACGACTGGGTATAGTTGGTGAAAAGGGAAGGCAATTCTGTGCGGCTGGTTTTTACACCGATGGCACGAAAACCCGAAAGCTTGCACAAATTAAGGGCAAGTTAGGTGGGATAGAAATAATAGAAAATATAGAAGGCGATCGCACTAAAGCCTGGAATTTACAAATTGATCATAGTGAAAATGACCTGAAGTCTGGTTATAGCGGTTCACCTGTAGTCGATCCAATCAGTGGCTATGTTTTGGGTGTGGTTGCCCAACAAATAGATAAAACCAAGGGGGTCGCCATTTCCATAGAGGGTTTGGAGAAGATTTGGCATTTGATGCCATTTAAGTTACTAAAGATTTCTGAGCAGAAAGTAGACTACACGCACCTGCGGGATTTATTGACGGCACAGAAATGGAAACAAGCTGACCGCGAAACTGCGGAACTTATGCTCAAAGTAGCCAATCGAGAACCAGAAGGTTGGCTAAGAAATGAAGATATAAAAACCTTTCCCTGCCAAGACTTAAGCATTATCGACGCAATGTGGATAAAGTACAGCAATGGACGCTTCGGTTTTAGCGTACAGCAGCGCATCTGGCAAGAAGTTGGCGGCAAAGTGGATAAAGCAACAGAGTGTCTTTTAGGTGATCGCGTTGGCTGGCGCGTGAAAAGTAATTGGCTGCCACATGATTATGACTGGCTGGAATATTCAAATATGACTTTTTCTCTAAATGCCCCCCAAGGTCATCTCCCCACACGTTTAGTTGGGATAGCACCGGCTTCCTTAGAGATGCTTTGGGGCGTGGGAATTGGGCAGGGTGCTGTTCCTTTGTGTTTGCTTCACGACTTTTCCCGACCGACT
>JANNFJ010000773.1:0-1722 GCA_031379725.1 Calothrix sp. OTE_75_metabat_31 | reverse complement strand
CAAAGCGATTTGATTTTCAGCCCAAACACGCATGGCTGGAGTATTTCGGCTTACCTCTTCCAAAACGGGTTGCATTGCCATTCTCGCGTCAATACTTCCGTCCTTTAAGATTTTTTCGATTGTTGCTTGTTGGGGGACAGTAATGCCGTGCCCTTCTAATACAGTTACAAGCATTTTTTCTGCTTGTAAAACCGCATTTTTGGCCTCCACCGATTTGTTTTTTAGGTCTTCTAACTGCTTCATCGTACCGGCGGGTAACACCGATAGCACTTCATTCTTTGCAGATTGTTTAAAATCTTGCCCAGCTTGCTTGGTGTCTTTCACAAAAGTTTGTGCCGACTGGCATCCCCAGCACCCCAAACCTCCCCACAGCATGACACCAAAAGCGATACCTATAGTACGTTTCACAACAATTTAGACGTCGCTAAGTCATCAGCCGATGCAAAACAGGACTATTGGGGAAACATTACAACCTTAACATACTAGCAAGACAATTTTTAGTGTTATTACAGAAATCTCATTTTGGCAATCGCCTTAAATTCATCGACTTGAGATTAATTCTATTCAGCTAAAACAATTGAAACTAAATAATTGGGATTTTACTTAGCCGAATGATTAAGGTGCGGTAATCTTGATAAATGCTAACCTCACTCGCTATTACTGTCGCCCTTGTTACTAAGCCAAGACTCGTTGTAGTACTCAGTATTGACCAATTTCGAAGCGATTATCTTGGTAGATACGAACAGTACTACCTACCTGTAAAAACCGGTAAAACGGTAGGTGGGTTTCGCTGGTTGATGAAAAATGGAGCGAATTTTGTAAATTCAAAGTATAGCCATATCCCAACTTCAACTGGTCCAGGGCATGCAGTTATCGGAACAGGAAGCACACCTTCACTTAATGGAATTGTAGGCAATAACTGGTACGACCAAAAAAGTGGCTCGGTTTATTGTGTTGGCGATAAAGGCTCGAAAGATGTTTTCACAGGGAAAGACAGCATGTCACCCAATAACCTGCGTGTTTCAACTATGAGCGACGAGTTGGAACTCGCGACCAATGGCAAATCCATCACAGTTTCGATGGCACTAAAAGATCGCGCTTCAATTTTAATGGGTGGGCACGCCGTTGACAACGTTGTTTGGTTTGACAAAACTGGAGGCCGTTGGACGACAAGCGATTATTACGCAAAGAATTCAAAGCTGCCATCTTGGGCAACTGCAATTAATTCTATGAAAATTCCCGATCAAAAACGAGGCAAAACCTGGGAATTATCGCCAAAAGTAAAAGCAAGTAACATCACTTTCAGCACCGCTGATCCCGGAACTCCCCCAGGGTTCGGCGACAATTTCCCGCACCAGCTTCCTGATAATTCCGACTTTTACGATAACTGGACATTCACGCCTTTTGCTAACGATTTTGTAGTTGATAGTGCTGCAAAAGCAGTGACCAGTTTGGGAATGGGAAGGGATAGTATCCCAGATATTTTGACCCTTAATTTTAGTAGCAATGACTATATTGGTCACAGATTCGGACCCAATTCGCCTGAAGTTATGCAGATGTGTGTAGACACTGATCAATCATTAAGCAAGCTCTTAAATATACTCAATTCAAAAGTAACTGGTGGCCTAAATTCCGTGTTGTTTGTACTCACTGCCGATCATGGAGTCGTTTCCGTTCCAAAAGACCTTATAGATCGCAGAATTCCAGGAGGATCAGTGGGTG
>JANNFJ010000761.1:0-9572 GCA_031379725.1 Calothrix sp. OTE_75_metabat_31 | reverse complement strand
AGGCATTGCGCCCTCATGATAAGATAATTTTTAATTGGAAGTCATTGATATTACGAGTGATTTTTAACAAAATTAGCAGTCCATTCCAATAAGTTCAGCTTATGGAGGATAATTTGTCTTGCTTCGGCGATCGCATCCTTTGCTTGATACCATGCATCGGGTGTTGCTGTCACTTCTTGGATGTATTGCAATCCTTTTTCGTCCAAGCTGGGTATGCGTAAAAAGCTACCCGGTGGTAACAATTTGTCTGCTGCGGAACCACCGTAGTAAATCGGTAAGCACCAAGCTAGCAATGCATCCCACATTTTTTCGGTGACATACCATTCGTTATCTGCATAGTTTTCTATCGCTAGGTTGTAACGGTAAGGTGCCATTGCATACCATTTATTGGCAAGTTCGCCGCCAGATGTCACCCATGTAGGTAAATTGCGTCCGTAGAAATCGCAGTCGAGTTGATTGTTTTGTAATAAGCGCAGAAATTCTAAGCGTTGCCGATGGTTGGCTGTCCGGTTGACTCCGGAGGTTATCCAGCTACAGGTACGGATTTTTTCGGGTACGGGCATTTCGTTCAATTCGCGGAATGAGTTGCCGTGATACCAAATTGCTGGCATGTATTCGGGTATGGGTGCGGCATCGTCGGGTGATGATATGTAGCCGCAATATTCTTTTGCCCATTCGTAGCAGGCTATGTTGGTTTCGACGATTTCTTCTAGGGGTGGTTCTCTCCACAGGAATATTACCCGTTCTTTAGGGACTCCGCGTAGTAGTGGTTGCATTTCTTCGCGGGTGTAGGGTATGTTTTTTAGTTCGGGTCTGAAGAAGAGATATTTGTTTTTGAATTCTTTGCGGATGCCGGCAAAGTTGTATAGGAGTAGGTAGTCGGGTTTTTCGGCTTTGGCTTGGATTTGGATGTTGTTCCAGGTTCCGAAGGGGTATGGTGTCTGTTGCCATAACCAGTCACTTTGGTTGACTCCAGGGTATCCGGTTAGCATTCCGATTGTTTGTTGTGTCATAATATTTTTTTTAAACGAACCACAGAGGACGCAGAGGACACGGAGGAAGAGAAGAAGAGATGTAGAGACGCGTACCGCTAGGGCGGAACCCGCAGGGTAATATCGCGTCTTCTGTATTTCAAAGAAATTATTAATTCATAATTTGCGGTCGCATTGATTCTTCGACGTAGTTCAATATATTTAAGATGCGACTTTCCCAGGAGAATTGACGCGCATAGTCTATGCTATGCGCGTATCCTTCGATAATTCTGGGATATTTTTCAAGGGCATGTTGAATCGATTGGGCGAATTTTTCGGGGTTGTCGGGTTCGCACCAGGTTGCTATTAATGGTGAGTCTTTGAATGGCATTAGGGGGGGTATTTCGGTGACGACTATGGGGGTTCCTGATGCCATGTATTGGAAGAATTTGACGGGGTTGGTGAAGTCGGCTTCTTTGCCCGATAGGTGTGGGTGTGCTAGTATGTCGGCGGCTTGGAATAGGCTGACTAATCGTTCACGGGGCATTACCCAGCCTAAGAAGTTGATGTTTTGAACGTTTTTTTGTTTGGCGATTTGTTGATATGTTTCGACTTGCGATTCTTTGCCTCCGGTGACGGCAAATTGGATGTGGGGTAGTTGTGCAGCGACATCAATTAGTAAATCAGTGCCTTTGAATTTGTATAATGCGCCAGAGTAAACTACGAGAATTTTGCGTCCGTCGGTTAGTAGTTGTTGTCGCCATGTTTCGGCTGCTTGGGGTTGACGATCTAAGAATGATTGTTCAAAGCCGTTGTATTGCCATACAACTTTTTCGGGTGGCATTCCCTGTTCGATTAAGCTTTGACGGACGGGTTCGGATTGGGTTATGGCTATTTGGAAGTAGGGACTGTTGATGATTTCGGGTTCAAAGGGTGTAGTTTGAAAATGGTGTTTTTCAAAGATGACGGGAATTTGGTTTTTTATTGATGCTTTGGCAAAGTTCCAATCGCGGGTATGGACGATTTTGGTATGGCGATGCAGGTGGAATGGTAAGTAGTATTTGGTGGCAACGGTGCTGGAATTGGTGAGTTTTCCTTGTACCCGGTCGATGGGGTATGGCATTGGTAAGGGTACAACTTTAAGGTGTTCTTGGGAGTTGTAGAAATCGACAAATTTTGAGTTCGGTTGTTGGGGTTGAAAGGGATTGATGAGCCATTTCGGGTTAAGGATGCTGGCGTTTTTGTTGTGGTAAACTAAGACCGATGAAAAGCCTAAATTGGCGGCGGCGTTGGCACAGAGTACGTCGTGAATTTCGTGTGCTGTATCGGGTTTAAGGGATAGTTCACCCGTATAAAAAAGGTATTTATTTTGTGTTGTGGATGTCATTTTTAGATGTGATGTAATGTTTTGCCATTTAAACTAGCTATGTCATTGGGTGCTTTCGGCAATTTCACCGCATCTTCGAGTTCTTGAGTTGTGTCGAGTAAGTGAATTGCACAATGGAATGCTTCTTTGATAAATTCGTTTTGTTCGGGGGTATTTTCACCCATGTGGTCTACAAGTGAACGCAATGAGTACTGCATGGGAGTCATATGGGCTGTAAACTTTTCAACAATGCGGTTGAGGTTTTCGCTGTCGCTGTAGGTTTTAAAGCGGGTTTGCAGTTTGACGATATCCTCGAAGACATCAATAATATTTGAGACTCGCATTGTCGATTTATACGATTCTTCGATTAACTCTTGTCGTTCTTGGGGGTTATCGACTAAATCGTCAAGTAGTAACCGTAAACAACCAATGGTTGGGTTGAGTCGAGTTCGTAATTCGTGGGGAATGCGGAGTAAATTTTCTGCAACTTGGCTGGATTGGGGATTTGCTTCGGCTGTAGTATCCTCACTGCTAAATTGCATCGAGTAAAGTCGCGTGTAATACCCATTTTGGCGTAATAATTCTTGATGGGTTCCTACTTCTACAACTCTCCCCTGGTCTAAAACAGCGATTTGGTGGGCTTTTTGGACGGTGGATAAGCGGTGGGCAATTACTAGGGTGGTTCGGTTTTGACTCAAGTCATCGATAGCTTGCTGTACCAAACGTTCAGAAACAGTATCAAGAGCAGAAGTTGCTTCATCAAGTATCAAAATTTCGGGGTCTTGTAATAAAGCTCTAGCGATCGCTAACCTTTGTCGCTGCCCCCCCGACAACATTACCCCTCTATCACCAATCAATGTATCGAATCCTAACGGCAATTTAGTAATAAATTCGTAGGCATTTGCCCGTTTAGCTGCCGCAATTACTTCTTCATCACTAACATCGGGTTTGCCGTATGCAATGTTATACCGTACCGAATCGTTGAACAAAAACGTATCTTGGCTGACGATACCCATCGACCGACGTACCGATTGCACGTTAAAATCGCGCAAATCTACATCATCGAGCATAATACTACCCGAAATCGGCTCGTAAAAACGCGGCAGTAAATCTGCCATTGTCGATTTACCTGCACCCGAACTTCCGACTAACGCTAGAGTTGTACCTTTTGGTAAAAATAAATCAACCTCTTTGAGTACTAACTTTTCGTAACCTGGATAGGCAAAGGAAATATTGTTAAAATGAATACCCTTATTGAGAGTTTGATAAGTCTTATCACCAGAACTCATAAACGGCTTATTTTCGCGCCGTAAAAACTCTGAGGCAACAGCTATACTTGCCGATGCATTGGCAAAGCTACTGCGAATCGTATTTAACTGCGAAATATACGGCAATAACCGCAGTAATGTAAACAAATATATAAGTATTACCTGCGAAAGCGAGGCGATTTGGTTGGTAAATAGATATTTACTCAACAACACAATCATCACCAAAGCCGTAATTCCCATCACCTCACTGACAGGGACAATCGCTTCGGAATTAGCCTGCGATTTAAAATCAGCCTGTTCGCGATCGCGGATTAATTTGATGATTTTTTGGTACTCCCGGTCTTCATTTGCTGTTGACCGTACCAAACGCATCCCGTTCATCACTTCCAACACGGTAATCGAATAAGCCTTCGACATATCCGAAAGCATTTTACCGTAATCCTTCGAGCGAGCGATCGCATATTGATTAATCAACGTCACCAACGATAACAGGAATGTCGCCGCTATTGTCAATTGCCAAGACATCAAAAGCAACAACCCAACGAAAACCAATATTGTCACAACTAAACTAAATAGACGAATTGCAGTATTGATGGTACTCGCAGCCCGTGCAATCTCTCCACCCAGACTATTAATTAAATCACCAATCCGCGTTTTCGCATAATAATCTAAATCAACCTCTAACAAAATTTTCAATGCATCATCCCGCATATCAGTCGTGATAATGCGTGACAGCGAACTCGACGCTAATGTACTCGCATAACTAGCCAGATTTTTGACTAAAATTGTCAAAATAACTGCAAGAGCCATGACTCCAATGCGATAATGTTCGGGAACCTGGTCAAAAGGACTAATTATCGCCTTAATAATTCCAGGGGCATCCCCAGTATTTAAATTTTGTCCAACAATTGCCAGAACTACAGGTACAATCAGCGTCGTACCAACACCATTAAATAAAGCCCCAGAAAAACCCAGCACAAATGTAACAACAATCCGCCCAGGATAGGGTTTAGCAAATTGAAATAAAAGATTACTCGTAGACATTATATTATTAATAGTTATTGGTCATTGGTTAATGGTCATTGGTTAGTGGTTAGTGGTCAATTTTTCAGACTTGTTTATCTAACCAAAGATAGTTGCATCTATTCTTAGCCACCTACTTAATATAATTTTGAGTAATTCATCAAAAACCTCAACTTTGCGCCTCTGCGCCTCTGCGCGATAAATTTAAATAATAAATACACCCTAAAAATAAACTTATCTGATTATCAACTCCGCCAAGGCATTCTTCAAAGTCGCAGCCATAGTCAACGTACTATACTTTTCAATACAACGTTCCCGCGCTTTGCGACCGCGATCGCTAGCCAAATCAAAATTATCAAATATAGCCTCAATCTGCATAGCTACCTGTTCTGGTGAATTGGGGTCAACTAAATAACCAGTATCTGCTAAAATGTCTGGAATATCACCAACACGAGTCGAAATCACGGGCTTACCCATTGCCATCCCATCAGTAAGCTTAAGCGGAAACTGTGCCCTAGCAACAACAGTGTCGCGCTGCGGTACAACTACAACATGTGCAGCTGCCACAATCTCTGGCATTGCTTCCACTGGTGACTTCGGTAACATAATAATCCATCGTCCCCATTTGTCAATCAAACGGTCATCGTAATCATCATACGGACTGCCACCAACAATCACCAACCGTAAATCCTCGCAGTTAAGCTTATCCAACGCCATCAATACATCTTCTACACCTTTATGAGGACGAGGAGCGCCAGGAAACATCAAGATCCGATAGCCAGAAAGTCCGTATTTTTCCCGACTAGCATCAGCATCATATTTATCAGGATTAAACATCGTCGTATCTTTACCATTTGGTACGTACACCCCTCCAAAACGGTCTTGGAGAAACTGCGTATCAATAGTTACGCAATCGGCATATTTAACCATGCTTTCCATCCAATTAATATAAACTGGATGGTCGGGAAATCTTAAGGCACCATTTTGCTTCAAAATATCGCGGGCAAATTGCTTAATTCCCGGTTGATATTTCCAATCAAATCCACCATGCCAACTCATTTCCCAATCATCCATATCAAGCAACAGAGGACGACGAGAATTAAGCTTTTTCAATAGTGCTACCCCAAAGCTACTAGGTTTAGGTTTGACCGCATAAACAATATCACCATCGAGCTTTTTTAAAAGTTGCCCAATCGACCCCAAAAAACGCGGATAATTACTACCAGCGATTGAAACTACCGGGATTCCATCTGGAGGAATTGCATATAAATCCTTACCAAAATTAAACCCAATAACTTCGACCTTATAATCGAGTTGCCTTAATACCTGACCTAACAAATATGCTCTTACAGTTCCACCTCCAGAGAGGTCGCTAACTACTAATGAAACTTTCATTGATTGTACGTATGATTATTGGACTTTCTTGAATACTTGATAAGGATTTATAATCCTCATCCAATTGCATAAGTCCATTTTGAATGGGCTTTTTTGTATGTAAATAATTGTTCTGTTTCATTTTACCCATAATAAATAATTTAGAATACCCAAAATCATCAATCACTAGTGACAACAAATAACCTATATGAAGCGAGCAAGATGTAAGCCCTGCGGGCTGGCGCAAGCCTACGCACTACCTATATGAAGCGAGCAAAATGTAAGCCCGAAGGGCTGGATGCAGTCTACGCACTACCGCGTACTATTTGTTGTATATTAAGTGAATTGTTTTTATTGAATTTCCGCACTTTTAAAAAGCTTAGAAAGTAAATCAAATAGCTTTTGCGATCGCGGTCCGCGAGATTGCTTATAAAGCAACATTTCTGGCAAAATCATCCGCAGCCAATATGCCAACTTGAACAAGCTTTGATTATTTACTTTTAACTGCCCATCGAATAAGAAAACCGGATAATTTGCAACTTTTGCCAATTTGAAGAAATTATTTTTATCTTTCTCAATTAATGTTTGTTCGAGCCAATATTTGATTGCCGGTTGCGAGTACTTACTAAATTCTTCGTTTTTCTTACTTTCAATTTCATAGAATAACGCATAGTCATTCTTCATATATTCCCAATTGCTGCTCATATTCGTTTCGTGCTTGGAGTAAAATGCACCGACAATTGGTGTATATACAAACCGAACACCTGATGCGAGCAATTCTAGTGCAAAATCTCTATCCTGCAAAGCCTTAAGCTGCCCCGTAAACACTTTACGAATCAAGATTTCTTTCTTGATTAACATACACTGTTGCAACAGTGGAAATGGCGAATTCGCTAGGAAATCAGGAAGTAATAATCGTTTAATTAACTGTTCGCTCGTTTGCGAACCAATAATATTCGATTCGCTTCTAACGACGTTTTGATCGGAATCGAGAAAGACACGGTCGTAATCGCAGTAAAAAATCACATTATCTGATGACAATCCATCCAAATAGCTAAGTTGAAACCGCGTTTTGTCTTCATGAATCCAATCATCAGGGTCTAAACATTGAATCCACTCACCTATCGCTTTTTCGACACCAAAATTACGAGCTGAAGATAAACCGCCATTTTCTTTGTAAAAATACTTAACTCGTGAATCGAGGCTCATTAACTGTTCCGCAATTTCACGAGTATTATCTTTCGAGCCATCATCGATTAAAATACATTCAAGGTCTGTAAAAGTTTGTGACAAAACACTTTGAACGCATTTTTCTAGATAACTAGCGCGGTTATAGCAGGGCAGAATAATCGAAACTTTAGGAGACATTATGAAATTAATCCTGAATCATTAATATTGAACAAATATTAGATTATCTTACAAAACGTAAGTAAAACCTGCAATCTGAAAGCGACCCATCAAGACCAAATAGTAGCTGCTATACCCTTTTAAATAAATACATCAAAAATCTAACAAACGCTTGCCTCGAATCCCTACCGAAAATACACTGATGAATAAATAAATATTAATGCAGATAATTTAACCGAATAAACTGACATCGAAAATTGTCAGTGCTTGTGATTGATTTATTTTTCGATCCTTAAATATCCAATTGATAGATGCTGTTTGATATGATGATATAGTTTGATTCTATTATTTATATTATCCTCAAGTTAAATTACAAACAAGTATTAACAAAATAAAGTAATTTAACTTGCGGAAAGTTTTTAATGGAAAAGCACAGGAACAAAAATTTTCGCAGTCTCTAGCCATAGATTGATTGGAAAGACTCAGCATGTGCAGTAATTTAGTTCAACTGAAACAACATATTTCTTAATTCAGCATCCTGAAAATATCCTTATAAATATTTTGCTTGGTATATTAGACAAAATTAACTTATAAGTAAAGCTTTTTTGTCCTGCTAATATTATGGTTTATTTTCGGGTTGAACTTATGACACCTACTAAAATCTATTACTGACTTGATGATACTTGGAGTATTGACGAAAATTTGCTACCAATCAATCAACTTTAATTGACCTGACTGAATATAGTCAAAAATCCGATTGATTTGACGGCGATCGCCTTCACTAATGTCATCATCATCTGAAAGAAAGATTGTGATTAACTTGTGGTCTCGACGGCTAAGTTTTCTAGAAAAGATGATTTTATCAACCAAGGTTTTGAGTGCTATTTCGGGTTCCATAGTAGTAGTCTTAGTCATAGAAAGTTTGTGAAGCATATTTCTCCTTGTCAACCTGATAACGAATAACAATATTTGCCCTGCCTTACTTATAAAAGGCGAACATTAAAAAGAGATTTATTAAGCTAGATGCGGCAAGCAAATATTGATGAGTTTTGAGACTGGAATGCTGGGTATCTTTAATAACATCGCCCAACTAGATAAATTTAACTTTTTATTTGCGATTTTACCCAGAGAATTTTTACTGATAAATAGTGCAACTTTTCTTAGCTTTATAACATAATCCACGTGTAAACACGGTTGCGAGTCCAGAATGTGTGTACGTTCATTACAATATTATTGACTAATGTTAAATTTTGCATGTAGACACTTACAGTTTAAAAAACAACTTTTACTAGCTTATAGATGTTGTAAGGTATACCGCGTTACAAACCGCAATTTATATACAAACATATATATAATTTTTATAAAGGAGGGAGAAAAATGCAAGTAATTCGTCTGCCAGTACTATCTGATAATTACATCTTCCTGTTATACGACAGCACACAGAACATCGCTGCCGTCGTCGATCCAGCAGTTGCAGCCCCAGTTTTAGCAAAACTTCATGAACTCAAAGCGGAACTAGTAGCTATACTCAACACGCACCACCATCACGACCACGTGGGTGGAAACCTCGACCTAATGCGAGAATACCCAAACTTAATAGTTTACGGTGGTGCAGAAGATAAGGGACGCATACCCGGACAAACAGTATTTTTACACGAAGGCGAACATCGCGTCGAGTTTGGCTCTAGTATTGCTGAAGTATTCTTCGTCCCCGGTCACACTCGCGGACACATTGCCTATTATTTCCCACCAGCATCACCCAACGAACCAGGGGAATTATTTTGTGGTGATACCCTCTTCACAGGTGGTTGTGGGCGATTATTTGAAGGCACTCCCGCACAAATGGTCAATTCCTTGAACAAACTACGGGCACTGCCGGACAATACCCGCGTTTGGTGTGCCCATGAATATACGTTAAAAAATTTGCAATTTGCCGTCAGTGTTGATATTGAAAACCAAGACTTACAGCATCGGTATATTGAAGTGCAGGGTAAACGCAGCCAAAACGAAGCCACAGTCCCATCATTATTAGGCACTGAAAAGCGAACAAATCCCTTTCTAAGGTGGGACTTGCCCTCGTTGCAATTAGCAACAAAAAGCCGCGAACCAGTTCAAACATTTGCACGGCTACGCGGTATGAAAGACCAGTTTTGAATGAGGGGGTTAAAAAAAAATTTGGTAGTGCGTACCCCTGCGGGGAAGCAAGCAACGCGCAGCGTGCCC
>JANNFJ010000743.1:0-2420 GCA_031379725.1 Calothrix sp. OTE_75_metabat_31 | reverse complement strand
CGAAATATCCTCATTGAATCGAAAAGCTCTAAAAATTTTAATTTATTGGTGACTCTACCAAATAATCAGCGTCTATTAATTAAGCAAGAGTCGCAGAGTTATGAAGGCAAAACTGGTGGAGAAGTTTGTCAAGAGTGGTATTTTCATCAATTGCTGAAGAATTTTCCAAAATTAGATGAGATTCGACGATTAGTATCAGAAGCAATATATTTTGATATTGAAAACTCAATCATTATTTTTAACTATCGTGACGACTATGAAGATTTGGATGATTTCTACACTCAAAATGGCATTTCATCCTTAGATTTTACATCAGACATAGGTTTAGTTATAGCAACAATTCATCAACAAACATTTGACCAGCAAAATTATCGACAGTTTCTAGTCAATTTTATAGATGATATAGATAAAAAGCCAAACTTTATTCGGGGATTGAAAAAAGTTAGAACTGGAGTTTTTAGTCAGGTAATTAGCGAAAATTTGAAGTTATTCAAATTATATCAACGAGCCAATGATTTACAAGCAGCTATTGAAGAATTAACTTTAAGCTATCAACACCGTTGTTTGATACATCACGACTTAAAATTTGATAATATTTTACTACGAAATAATTGGCGAGAATCTCCAGAAAAAGTGAATCATCCTAGAGAAAGCTTAATTAGCTTGATTGACTGGGAGAAATTTGGCTGGGGAGACCCTGCACAAGATTTAGGTAGATTGATTGTTTGTTACTTAAATATGTGGTTGAATAGTATAGTAATTAGCTCAGAAATTGATATTGAAACTGCTTTACGTCTTGCAACTACACCATTAGAAAAAGTACAACCAGCAATTGGTAAAATTGTCACTAGTTATTTAGATAAATTTCCAGAGATTTTGGATTTATATCCTAATTTTTGGCAACGGGTAATTCAGTTTGCGGGAATGGCATTAATTGAAAAACTTCATACAAAAATTTACTATCACGAACCGATTGGTAACGTTGGGATATGTATGCTCCAAGTTGCCCAATCATTATTATGTCATCCAGAGGTATCGTTGAAAGTCATTTTTGGCGAATATGCTAGGGAATTAATATCACCTCAGAAAATCTCCGTCTAGTTTTTTAGAGTTTTGGATAAAATATATAGGAATCTGGTTTGATTTATGTACTCCTGCAAAGAAGCAAGCTAAGGCGTAGCCTGCGTGCGCTTAAATATTTAAATATGTGTAGGGTGCCACCAAGTCTTCGGAACGGTGCGTTACGCTGTCGCTAACGCACCCTACGTATCTGTTCAAAAATCTTTTGGTAGTCTTATATTATGCAGCTATTAGAAATGCTATCGTCATTAGGTAAAATTTTAGAAGAGATTGCTAGTGGTATTAATATTGAATCTGATTTTAGAATTACATATTTAAATTACCAACCAATGGAATTGGCTGTAGAATTAGCAAATTCATTACAGCAATTACCCAGTGAGATACAAAATAAATATTTGAATTTGCAATTGCGAACCTTTATCTATGAAATTTACTACGATGGCAGTTTAAAATCAGCGATCGCCGAAAATTTAGACACAGACGCAGGTATATTACAAAATAATCAAACCAGAGGTATCGAGCGCAATTATTATACAGTATTAGAGTCGAATAATTGTGGAAAAGGCTTTTACGAACCTGGTTGGGAGGTAGTAGGAATTGAGGACGAAGATTTATTAGTGAGAAAAGACGATTTGACCTTGCATGTGAAACGCGATCAAATTGAACCTAGCCAGCGCAAAGCTAAAACAAATGATATTGTTGCAGTTTTAATGCCTAAAAATCGCTTACAACATGGTTATTATATTGCAGTTGGGGATGCAGGTTTTGTGAATATGTGTGGGAATAGTGACAAGAAAATAGCTGTAGACATCTATTTTCACTTTACCCCCCAAGGTGTCCTCAGCGTCATGCAAAGCTTGACACAGCAACTTAACGCTATGGGTGTTTCCTTTACATTTAAAGTTGTATATGACCCTAGTGAATGCGAGAATCGCAACAATAGCGGCATTCTCACCATCCAATCTGACGATTATTGCCAAATTTACCCAATCCTACAACAAATTTACAACGAACAAGCAGCACATTTCTACCCAAACACACCCCTATTTACCAAATACCTTGCACCGGGATTAAGTTTAGCGGAAGTACCCAAACAGAAATTTATCCCCAATGAAACCTTCGGAATGAACCGCTGCCGGATAGTTGCCAACGGTTTACTTGCAGCACATCAAAGTGGCAACAGTACATTACAAACACGTATGTCTCATATTCAGCAGCAGTTTACACAAATGAATATTTCCCTACAACATCCCTATCTCAATCCCAATTCTGATAATATTTATCTAGAAATTGACCAACAAACAAAAATGTAGAGACGCGAAAACTCTCCCAAACCCTCT
>JANNFJ010000728.1:0-4314 GCA_031379725.1 Calothrix sp. OTE_75_metabat_31 | reverse complement strand
GAAAGATGGGAAGTTGAACCATTTTGAGCTAACCAAGGACGCGATAATTTCCAGTGGTAACCGTAAAAACGCTTAGTCAAAAATGAATTTAATGTTGCAGTGGCATTCGTTTCACCACCGGGGAAGTAGATTTTTTCGGTTTCCCAAAAAACACGGTATTTTTGCTTTAACTCGGAAAAGCTAAGTTGCGGTAAGTTGAAACTTAATTGCGGGGTATTGATTTGGTTTGGTTGTGGATATATTGATTGACGTTGGTGAGTGTAATATTGATTAAACCACTCATCTCGATGGTTATCGTCAGCTTGGATAAAATTGCTTAAACCGATATGCAAGTCCAAATTGAGATTTTTGTAAAAGTTAGCGATCGCTTGGTCGCGTTCGATGCCATACTCAACTTGTACGTCGCGGTTAAAGTAAAGCTTGGGTTTTTGCTCTTGTGCTATCAACTGCGTAGTTAATTCCTTGATAACCGTTGCTGCTTCTCCCTCGAATAAATATAAGCAACTTCCGAGTTTTCGCAAATTCGCATCTAAGTTTTCTAACGACTCAAACAAAAATCGTACCCTGGAAAAACCAATATCTGCCCATTTTTGATAAAACCAAGGGTCGATAATAAAACAGGGTAAAACTTCAACGTTGTTAGCAGTTGCCAAAGAAACGCTTTCGTTATCATTTAAACGCAAGTCACGTCGAAACCACAATATGTTCATTTTAAAGTATGCCTTGAGATAGATGAATTATTAAATATTTACTATTCTTAATTAAATATAATTTTGTGTTGTGGTAGACGAATATATTTTATAGAAATATACCCCGACATACTAAAAGATTCTTCCCTCATATGACGTAAAATCGCTCGTAGGGGCACAATACATTGTGCCCTTACATACCGTGGAATAACGAAAATCCTTCAATCAGAGGATATTATTTTATCTACGCGATCGTTAACATTTAAGATCCTACCCTAAGCCCTAACGGCACAGTGCAAAGAGGCTTTACGCAGTCAGCTAAAAGATGCGATTTTGGCGTTAATAGAAAAATCGGATTGATGGGGAAAGGTTGTGATGCCGGGAGCAACTGCGAATACTGACTGCTTGCTATAGCAATATCCTAGCGACAACAGGTAACATTTATATTAACGACCTATTAAGCGAAAATCTTGGTGTTTAGCTGTTTACTCCCCAGCGACTAATGATGTACCAAACAGACCCTCCTCTTCCGGCGAAAGAGTGCTTGCCGACAATGTACGACCTCAAAAGTGAAGACCCGGAGGAACCCGGTTTGCCAGACGAATTCCACGATTTTCAACCGCAATTGTTGCGTGATACCTTCCGGACTCCAACTTATCCAGTAGATCGAGTATTTGTTGCCAGTGATATGAACCTATATTACGATGTACATCATCCTTTGTGGTACAAACGTCCTGATTGGTTTGCAGTAGTTGGCAACTCTAGACTTTACGAAGAAACAGAGCTACGCCTAAGTTATGTAATTTGGCAAGAGGGCGTTGACCCCTTTGTTATTGTGGAATTACTTTCCCCAGGTACAGAAAAGGAAGATTTAGGGCAAACCTTACGAACAGTAGATCAACCACCAACAAAATGGCAGGTGTACGAACAGGTACTGCGCGTACCTTATTATATTGTCTTTGACCGCTATACCGATAAGTTACGAGCCTTTTCGATTCAAGCAAGTAATTACACCGAACTCGATCTAGAAGAAGAACCACGTATTTGGATGCCCAACTTAGAGCTAGGTTTAGGTTTGTGGCACGGTACTTATCAAGGTATGGAGAGGTTATGGCTACGCTGGTATGATGCAGATGGCAACTGGATTCCCACTCCAGAGGAACAACAAGCGATTCGGGCTGAACAAGAATATCAGCGGGCTGAACGTTTAGCAGCACGATTGCGAGATTTAGGTATTGACCCGTCCCAGTTGTAGGTAAACTTTATTTTATTTAAGGTAATGTTTATCATGTCGGCTCGCGGCATCTCGCCTGACCTACATGCCTGACTGCACAGGCGAGACGCCTATGCTACGACTCCTGTTTTTGTAGCTGCAACTTAGCATAATAATATTTAATGTGGATGGAATCAACAGCGAAACCTAGAGTCAAAATATGCTGTATCAGCAGCGTTGCCGAAGCTTGGACAGCGATTCGTTGGGGAGCATCAGCATTAGGCTTAGTTTCAAATATGCCCAGCGGCCCTGGTGTAATTTCGGAGGTATTAATTGCCGAAATTGCTGCAAGAGTACCTCCACCGATAGCGACATTTTTACTTACTAGTTATCAAGATACTCATACAATTATCGAGCAAGTCAAACGGTGTGGAACGAATACCGTACAAATATGCGATCGCATCACATCTGGTAGCTATCAAGATATCCGCAAAGCGTTACCAGGGATATCTATCGTCCAAGTTATCCACGTAAATAATGAGGAGTCAGTTGAGGAAGCAATGCAAATTCAATCGCAAGTCGATGCGTTATTACTCGATTCTGGCAACCAGAAGCTGACTATCAAAGAATTAGGAGGAACCGGACGCATCCACGACTGGAAATTAAGTTGCAAGATTCGAGAATCAGTTAACGTACCGATTTTTCTTGCTGGAGGACTAAAAGCCGAAAATGTTGCTCTTGCGATCGCAGAAGTTGCTCCATTTGGACTTGACTTATGCAGTGGAGTACGCAGCGAAGACAAATTAGACGAAATTAAACTCAAAAGCTTTTTTCAAGTAATTGAGGGAGTAGGGAGTAAGGAGTAGGGAGGATGGGGAAGAAGGAAGTGGAGAAAAAAACCTCTCTACTATAAGGGCAGGTTAACGACTATACTCATTTTATAACGAAAAATCTTTATAAATCCGCCCGACCCAGCCCCCAAACTCTAAACTACCTTTACCTCCTCCACTCCCCACTCCCCCTACTTTTGAGCGACTCGTGGTTGACTAAGATAACCATACACAGTTCGTGAAACTTGGCTAATAAAGTCTTTCGCTCTTGAATCACCAAACGGTCTTCGCACCATAATTCCCGCTAAATAACGCTTACCATTGGGCATTTGAATAATACCCCCATCTGCGAGAATTACTCCTAGCGTTCCGGTTTTGTGAGCAATAGTTGCTCCTTTTCCAAGTCCCGATACCAGCAAACTCTTATTTTCGACTTGACGCATCATTCCTAAAACTTTGCCACGACTGGAGTCATTCAATAGTTGATTGTTAGCAATCAGCGCTGACAGTCGCACCAAATCTTTGGGACTAGTTGTATTCGTACCTTTAAAATCACCCAGCAAATTCCGAATTACAGTATTTTGCAAACCCCAACTGCGGAAACGGGGATTTAATTTTGCCTTACCGCCCAAACGGTCGATAATCATATTAGTCGCGGTATTGTCGCTGATGGTAATCATCTTGGTGGCAGTTTCTAACAGACTAAACCGGGTTCCCGTACGTTTATACTGCATGTCTCCAGAACCTCCTGTCATCAAATCGCCACGCATCACCAAGCTTTCATTTAACTTGATTCGACCTGCGTCGATTTCTTGGAATAAAGCAATCAGAATCGGGAACTTAATTGTGCTTGCGGCTGAAAATGCTTTTTCACCATTGAAATCGATATAATTACCTGTTTCTAAATCGAGAAAAAACATTCCTGGGTCTAAAGATTTATAGCGAGTCATCAACGACTTGACTTGCGAACTTAATTGTGCAATTTCACTACCCAAAGGAACAACTCCAGCAAAGGGAGAAATACTACCAACTTGAACGGGAATCTTGATTTCGCTCGATTGCGAACCGCCATTATCGCGTTGAATTGACGAGAAGTTGATAATCCAATGCGAAGACGAATCACCTCTAATTAGCAACTTATCAGGTGAAACAGTATATCCTGGCGCTAACTCCACAACTAATCGGGCTGTAGTGTCATCAACCTTACCGATGCGAATTTCTCGAACTGCGGTTCCAAAACGTTCTTTCAATGTATTGCCGTCAATATCAGTTCCTGGTAAATCAATTACCAGTCGTGTTGGACTACCAATTAAAAATGCTTTTGGTTGAACTCCAGATTCTGTAGTGATATTGAGTTGATTTTGCACTTGGTCAAAGTACCAAGATTCTAAACGAGCAGCTTTTGCTGGGGAAGAAAGCAGAACAATACTGGCAACGCTCAGTAGTAGAAAGCGTAGTCTCATGCGTAATATTACTATGTGTGAGAAGAATCGACTTGCCCCAGTTTTCTCAGTTTTCACGGTATATCCGGAAGAAAACTAGATGAGGAATTAGTGGTAAATCATGAAGCAAAAGACACCTA
>JANNFJ010000716.1:0-3415 GCA_031379725.1 Calothrix sp. OTE_75_metabat_31 | reverse complement strand
CAAGGCATTGCGCCCTTATCTTGGTGTAAAATGGCTATAATAAACATAATAGAAGTATTGTTTATTTTTTGGGAAATACCTGTATTATAAATGAAATATTACGAATGGTAAAATATAAATGATTGCGGAAGAAATTCGGATTAATGGTATAGTCCAAGGAGTCGGATTTCGCCCTACAGTTTATCGTATTGCTAAAAAGATTGGACTGCGTGGGGAAGTTTTCAATGACGGGGAAGGTGTATTAATTAGAGTGTTAGGTAGTGAAGAATTATTAACAGAATTTGTTCGCCAATTACAGCAAGAATGCCCGCCATTAGCGATAATTAATCAAGTAACGCGAACTCGCTATACAGGTGAATTAAACTTCGACGACTTTGCGATTTCTAGCAGCATTAATAACGCAATTCAAACAGAAATTCCTCCCGATGCTGCTACCTGTCCGCAATGTCAAACCGAAATTTTCGATCCTTATAGTCGCTTATTTCGTTATCCTTTTACCAATTGTACTCATTGCGGCCCGCGTCTTAGTATCATTCGCGCCCTTCCTTATGACCGCAGTCATACTAGCATGGTAAATTTTGCCATGTGTTCTGAATGCAATAAAGAATACACAGATGTAACAAGCCGTCGCTTTCATGCCCAACCTACAGCTTGTCATGTCTGCGGGCCCAAAGCATGGCTAGAACGTGCCGATGGCAAACCTTTTACAGTTACCATGTTCTCGATGCTAGATGATGTTGATGCAGTTTGTACTCTGTTGCAAAAAGGAGAAATTGTTGCCATTAAAAACGTCGGTGGAATTCATCTGGCGTGCGATGCTCGCTGTCCGATATAATTATCTAAATCTCTATTTGGTTTAATCGGCATGAGTGGTGAGATTATTGGATATGCTAGAGAATCCAGCGATAAACAGGAGATAGAAGGAAATGCTCTCACTAAGCAGATTTGTCGTCTGCGAGACTTCGGTGCGACACCAATATTTTACGATATAGCCCAGCGCAGCAATAATAAGCGCGATGGGCTATTACAATTAATTAAGTATGTTAAATCGCGTCCAGTTGGCAGCATCCAAAAAATAATATTTACGAGAATTGACAGGCTAACCTCGAATATTGTCCTATTTAGCCAATTGTTCGAGGTGCTTAAGCAGCATAAAGTAAAGATGGAAGCCCTTGATGATGCTCTCGATATGGAATCATTAGGAGGAAAATTAGCGACTAATATCAGGGTAATTGCTGCCGAATTTGAAACCGAAATGCTATCTCTACGAGTGGGTAAGGATTTAGAGGTGCGAAGAACAAATAGAAAACCACACTATATCACACCATTTGGGTATGTGCGAGATTGCGATCGCTATCAATTAGACCAGACTCCAGTTGTTTGCACTCTGCACGACCGTAAGGAATATACGCGATCGCACCTGGCAAGGTTTGTGGTTGATACTTACTTTCAAGTCAGATCGTACCGTCAAACAGCCATACAACTCAATGACTTTTTTGGGGTATGCCGAAACACTTACACCATCAAGGATAAGGAAAATAGCAACATTATTAATATTAGTGACGAAATTAGTAGTACTTTGACCAAGCCACAACGTAGAAATCCTGGCTTGGGATGGACAGCAAAGGGCTTACAATTATGGTTGAGAAACCCGATATTGGCTGGTGGAACTCCTTACGACCAAAGGCGGCGGAATAAATATTCTCCTGTATACCAAGAAGATAAAATTATTTGGGATACTCACCCCGAACAGTGTTTGATAACTTTGCAAGAACGAGAGGATGTATTAACTGTTGCCCGTGAGAATCGAAATAATTCATGGGCTACTGTTGCCCCCACAATCAATAATATTTATGCTAGTTTGTTACATTGTGCCCAGTGTGGTGGAGCCTTTTTTATCCAAACTTCTCAGCATCGGAAAAAAATAGATAGATTAGTTAGTTATTACCAATGCAATACCTACAACAAAAATCGTCTGTGTAAAAACAAGACGATGATTTCAGATATGCAAATTGAGAAACAGTTGATACCTTTGCTGTGTCAGAAAGCAGAAGCTTTGGCTGTATTGGAGGAGGAACCAGATAACTATAAAGAGATTGACGAGCCAGAAGAAGTAGCAGTATTGAAGCAGCAACTCAGACAACTGACGGTAATTCCTGGCAATAATTCAGCGATCGCACAGGCAATCGACTCAATCAACCAACAAATAAAGAGTATTCTTACAGATATTAAAAATAAGCATCAAAGTTATTTAGTGGGGAGGGAAAATATTGTTGCAGCATTTTCTAATCCCCTGTACTGGCAGGAAATTAATGCAGATGATAAAAAAGAATTGTTAAAAGGATGTGTAAAGTCTATCCGGGTAAACGACGGACAGATAGTAGACGTTATATTTAGGAATATTTAAGCTGTTTTACTTTTACGGTTGGGACGTTTGGATTTGTTGTTTGGCACTTGGCTTTGTGTCGGGATAGAACTTGGGAAATCGTCCTCAAAATTACTTTCCGGTTGCAACCGTGCTGCTTGTCTTCGTTCAAACTCCAGCACAGTGCGGCGGATTAATTGGGCTAAGGTTTCTCGTTTTTGCATGGTTCTGAAGCGATTCTCTATGACCATGTTAGGTGGGTTACGACAATATATCTGTTAGTAGCGAACGACTAGTTAGTCGCGTCAATAAGGGCATTCGCTGTTTCCTTTTCATTGCGCGATACCATAGATAAGGAGTTACCATTAAGTGATGGGTGGATGAGTTTAAATTTAGATTTTGGCGAGGGATAATAAATTATGTATCAATACAATCCCCTCCACTGCCTACCATCTTCCGCAGAACTACCAGATTCTGATGATAAACCAGTAGATAGCGAACTACAAATATTAATCCCCAACTTACTACTAGCAATTTTGTCTACAATTTGGCAAAACCGCGACGATTGGTATTTTGGTATCAATATGGGCGTTTATTACGAACCAAGCTTTGATGCAATTGTTCCTGACGGTTTTCTGAGTTTGGGAGTAGAAAGATTTGTTGGTGAAAGTGGGCGTTCGAGTTACGTACTTTGGGAAGAAGATAATGTTCCCCCAATTTTGGCGTTAGAAATTGTTTCTCAAACCTACAATGGAGAATACGAACAGAAAAAGATTGATTATGCTGAATTAGGTATATTATATTACGTTATTTACGCGCCCACTCGGCTACGTCGTAAACGTCAAAGATTAGAAGTTTATCGCTTAGTTGACGGCGAATATATTCTACAACCTGGCGATAGAATTTGGATGCCAGAAATAGGCTTAGGTATTGGACGTGAAAGCGGAACCTATCAAGGAAGAACAAGAGAATGGCTATTTTGGTATGACCAAAATAGTAATAGATACCAAACTCCAGAAGAAGTAAATGTAGAACAGCAACAACAACTTG
>JANNFJ010000671.1:0-1637 GCA_031379725.1 Calothrix sp. OTE_75_metabat_31 | reverse complement strand
AGCCTATTATGTGGCTGATTTTTGGGGGTAGTTGCAACACTCTGGCTAGATAAAACTTGCATCATCACGCTTAATATGTGAATCAATTAATAGACATTATTCATTAGTTATGCTTTAAACGTGGGTCGCTTAGATAACTATGACTAACGAAGTTGGTAGCATCAGTAACAGATAAACTATTCTAATTCACATAGTACTGCCGATAACAAGCAAATAGGGGTGGGGATTTTAACCCACCAAAGAAACTTTAATTTTCTATCGCTTGATGTTCTCTAGAAATCACAAAGCGATTTGCTACCGTTTCCGGTTGAATCGCTGAGAGAATTACATGGCTGGAATCTGTTATAATCACAGCCCTGGTACGACGACCATAGGTAGCGTCAACTAGCTGACCGCGATCGCGTGCATCGGTAATGATGCGCTTAATCGGTGCTGACTCTGGACTAACAATGGCAACTACTCGGTTGGCAGACACGATGTTGCCAAAACCAATGTTGATTAACTGAATCTCCATAAAAAAAATTGACAATTAACGCGGTGTGAGGAGAAACACGACTGAAGCGGCGACCCTACAGGTAGCCAAACGGCATTAATGACAAAAATAACGTTTTCAGGATTTTCCAACAATAAACTATCCTGCGTATGGATATTTTTATTATTTAAAAATCCTTAGAAGTTGACTCAACTGCAAGAAAGTCAGCAATTTTATGCTATAAATTCTGGTTTGGCAGGAAGAACCTTTCTTCAGACGTACTTTGACAAATCGTGTTTCTATAAAGAACTATTTCCCATATTATCCTCAAAAAATGGCACTTACAACGCGAAAGTTTCCGTTATCAATTGTTTTTTAATAATGATGGCTTTTTTTGAATGTTTATCAATGCAATGCTTCTACAAATATTCCTAAAGATATAGGTAGTTTAAGGTAGTGTAAATATACTCTATTACCAAATTTAAGCTTCTACTTAACTAAATAAACACTCTTATGACGACTTTTAACTAAGTAAACTCCCTCTAATATTTTTAGAGTATATTTAAGTCTTTGTTAAGCTTACAGATTAAGAAAATACCTGATTTCAGGTATTTTCAGATATCGCATTTGCCAGCCAGGTGGGGTAAATTTGTAGGGGCGCTCTTGTCTAATCCATACGAATGTACTCTTTTATACTTTAAGACATTAAAAAAAACTATGCTTAACCCAGATAGATATCAAAAATTTGTACTAACTCAATCAGTAGTCGGCATAATTAAAATTTCATGCTTGTCTATTTAGAATAAATTATTAATATACAAGTATCTAGTTTAAAAGTTTTCCTTGAAAATAGCATTTATATTGATTCAATAATTATAGAACCTAAATTTCTGACTGCCTTGAAAAGTTATAAATTTTTTTATAACTGATTGATAATATCTATAGATTTGATTTATAGCATAGATAAAAAGGCATGTATCGTTAGCGCATATCAAATTACCTTTGTGCTGTTTTGGGAGTATTCTAATCAAAAATTATCTATAGGACTACTATTTGATTTTTGAACATACGTAGGGTGCGTTAGCGCCCTACACATACTTAGATATTTAAGCGCAAGCGCAGGCTACGCCAACATAAATCAAATCGGATTCCTATACCAATTCTT
>JANNFJ010000910.1:0-4073 GCA_031379725.1 Calothrix sp. OTE_75_metabat_31 | reverse complement strand
CACCGCAAACCGCTCAACCTGAAGCACAGACTCAAGTTGTGAGAAAGCAACGAACTCAACGCCAACCCCAATCCGAAAAAGTTGCTACCCAACCTGTCAATTCCCCTACTCCTTCCACCCCTTCTAATCCCGACCAAAGCAAGGAGGTTTCTAAAGTTTCTAAAACTGAAGCCCACAAATCAGGCACACCGCAGGATAGCAACTCCGCACCACCTATTTCTATACCTTTGCCCACACAGAACGACACACACAATCTAATTGTTGGCACTCGCGCTACTGCTAAATTAGAAACCACGATTGTTTTGAGCCAAGTTGGAGCAGGTAGCAGTCCTCAAAATTCATATTCCACAACCCAAAACTCATATTCCGCTAAAGGTATCAAACCGCACACAAACACAAATTCTGTAACCTATCCAATCAAATTAATTGAAGACCTGAAAAATCTTGACGGGACGGTGGGTTTAAATAAAGGCTCACTATTAATCACCCAAGTTAAGTCCGTATCGACTGAAGGGTGGATTAATTTATCGGTGGTATCAATTGTGGCTAAATTTGGCAGTGGCACGCTTGAAAAGACAGTTCCAGAAGGTGCAATATTGGTTCAAGCAAGGGACGGTAGTCCGTTAAAAGCTAATATAAAAGTTTTACCCCAATATAGGGAGAATACTGAAACAATCGCTCTTTCAGGTATTAGTAGAACTAGCCGTCTTCCAGTAAGGCACGGTATTGATCCCATCCACAATGAGAGTGCGAAACGATTAGATGATAACTCACAAACCCATTCCAAAATTCCAAATACCATTCCCAAAATCGGCATCTATACTTTAAGTAAAGGCAAATCAGTTCAAATTTATGTTAATAGGAGTTTTACTTTCTAAGGTCGCAAAAATAGAAACATTAACCAATTAAGCTAAAATTATCTGGTCGCGGTGGTAATTAAAAGCTAACTGACAATCCAGTTCTTTACATAATTTCTGTAAGAAAGCAGAGCCAACTATTGGTTTTGCCTCTCTGGGGTAGAGAATAGCTGACACTTGCAAAATATACTCCGTGCCGTCTTCTAACCCTAGAGATACTTCCACCTCTCCAACCTCTCTGGGTACTGGTTTTGTGGAGTAGGGGGATATTTCCCCAGTTAATCTGGTCGCTTTAAAACCTATTGTTTCAGCAATGGTTTGGTTGATGATTAAAAAGCTGTCAAAACCCGTATCAATTAGACAACTCTGAGTAATCGGTTGCTGTCCTTTGGCGGGTTGAAAAACCAGTTCTAATTGGGGATATAGCATCGAGTTCTGGGATTGGTTTACTAGGGTCATAATCTTTTGGAATTGGAATAGTGTGTTTATCGTCAAGTCTCATGACAATTTTTTTTGGAGCTTTCTTTTCATTTGGAATTACCTTGCAAACGCTCTTGCCTCTAATTGACAGTTCAAAAGGCTGACCTTGCTGGATTAATTTTTCCAAAATACCCGTGCGACGAACAGTAGTGATTGAAATAGCAGTCATAGCAGTAAGATTTTGAGCTAGTAGCAGTATTATGTCAAACCCACTCTTACTATTAACCATGTAACAAGTTCAGATAATTGTGTTCTAGCTTGACAAAACCAATTTAAAGGCAAAATGTATCCTGCACTATGGATTCTAAATCGTTTGCCGATACAACTAAGCTTCAAACTACACTCTCGTATGTAAAGAAGTTTGCCCGCAATATTACACTAATGCTTTTACTGATGAGTTTTATAATACCTATTTCTTACACGGCGATTAATACTCACGCTCATCAAGAGACTAATCAAATTAACCCTAATACTAAGGTAACAGTGCAGAAAGTGAGAAAAGATAAAACCACAGAAATCGAAGAAACGACTTTAGAAGAAATGAAAGTGGATATTGAACTTGCCAAGCTTAGTAATTTTAATCAAACTGAACAGGCTAAAAAAGGTCAATTAGAGCTTACTGCCGAAAGAATTCAAGAGATTGAAAATCAACAAGGTGTAGTTTATGAAAACGAAGTTGCTATTGTAAACAAATCAATTTTGGCAACCTTGGGCTACACATCAGAACAGATTGGCGTAATTCAAAATATGGCTGATTTTTATAATTCTCAAGCTATCAAATCATTTCAAGTTACATTTGATGATTTGAAAGTAGCCAAAAATAAGTCAAACTTTTTTAGTGTCGAGGCACAGGCTGCTTGTCAATATGAATCTAGGATAAATTGGCAAATATGGGGAGCGGAGATATGGCTAAACAATTGTTTAATTGAAGATATTAAAATAGGTGTCCTTGTGGGCGATACTATTGGTATTGTTATAGGATTGGCAAGTGGTGCAACCCTCGCCCCGCTTGGTGTATTAGTTGTTACTTTTATTCATTTGTATGTTGGAATATTAGACTCTAAAAATGGTCAATGTGATAACAAAGGAGCTAACCTTAACATTCTTTATAATAACAACAATTCATTAATGTGGGTTAGTAGTGTTTGCTAACATTTTAAATTTACAGAATACTTTTCTTTTATGAACAACTATATAACTACTTTACTCATTTTCTACGGAATTACCATTCCTTTTTGGTGGGGTATTGGAGATTTCTTGAGAAAAAATAATAAGAGAATGTTTTGGCTATTCTTTGTGCTTGTAGTTATTACTTTTAGTATGAATTTATTTATAGCTATCGCACTTCGCAATTATTGAAAAGCTAACAGCAACCGTCAAGGTGGTCGCTATATCTACATTTACAATCACCCTTAGATTAGGGATTAATGTTTCAGTTTTCGTACAATAAAAAAGCATACACGGGTTTTGTTGTGTATGCTTCTCTTCAAAGTTCAATCAATAAATCAAGAACTTTGGACTAAGGGCTAATAACTTAATCTTAGACCACTTAGAATTTTGAAGTTTAATCCCAGTCGTTGGTGGAAGCACTAAGGATATCAATAGAGGCTATTGCTGGTGCTGTAGCAGCCACAATTGGATTAACTTCGTCATTTCCAATTCTAGTGCCATCATTACCATTGGTAAGGTGAGTACTCTCGAAATTTCCCTCTTTGTCGTAGTAGGTTGTCTCGTGAAAACTACCATTTGTACCCTCTTCCTTAGTGATTTTTACACTACCCCTAGAATTATCGTAGGTGTAGCTTTCAGTACCGTCGCCGTTGCTCGAATAATTAGCTTGCCGTCTCATGGTCTTAAACTCCTAATGTTTGCTTGACTTTACAACATAATTAAACTTATGTAGTAAAATACTAAGATAGTAATTAGTGAAATTATTTGTTTTGTCAAGTAACTTTTAAAAATCGCTTTAACCTATGAATACCAAAGTTAGTTCTTTTAAACTTTTGCAAACCAAAAATTATAGTATTTATGACCTTGTTCAAGGTAAACGGGAACTTTCTTCTCAGCAAATAGATAGTCTTTTTCTACTTCTTAAAACATATTCGATTGAACTTTTAAATCAGTTAGCTTTAGATACAGTTTCAGGTAAAGATATACTTGAAATAATAATGCAGATTAAAAATGAAATTGAAGACGCTGATAAAATATTAATTGATAAAATTTTTGGGCATAATAATTCCGAAAAAGAAGAGTTTATCAAAGCAGTGGAGAAATCTGGTTTATCAATTAGGCAATTTATAGCTGAACAACTTTGGCATCCTGAAAATGAGTTTTACGCACCGCTGGAAAGATACACTTACGATAATTAATACCAAATTTGGATATCTACAGATGCTTTTCTGTGCATGGGTTTTAATCAAAACGGAGCAAGATGAATGTCAAAATCCTCGACCTTAAAACAAGCCAGAAATTTCGTTGCCATTTCTCTACTGGCTTATTCCCTAGTTTTATTAACTTTAACGATTGCCAATGCTCAAAGTAATTCAACTCAAAACAATGAAACCAATTCAATCTCTCAACCCCAAATTCAAGGCATTACTCAGACACTAGAAGGAAGATTACTAACAATTCCAGACTTGCAAAATATGTCTTCCAGCAAAATTGACACCTATCGAAGGAGTTTTGAACCACTAATGCACCAATTTCCTGAATTAAAGAAAGTTCAACTTTCAAAGT
>JANNFJ010000551.1:0-2735 GCA_031379725.1 Calothrix sp. OTE_75_metabat_31 | reverse complement strand
ATCCCCCCAGATTTACCAACGTTGCAGATGGATGAATTATTGGGTATTTAAAGGGGTTAGGGGCAGGATATATCCTATTCCCACGGTATTGTAGGGGCACGATACCTAACTGCCCCTACGCAAGACCCCAAAAATCATGTTAAAAATCTTGAGATTTTATAACAATGGTTTTGAATTTGCAGTAAGCTCGTTTTGAAAAGTAGTTTGTTTAAAAGGGATATTTACTATGGCTGCTTCATTTGTGCCCTCGATTTTAGTTCCTCTGACTTGTCTTGTTTTTCCTGCCCTCACATTTGCGTTTATGTTGCTATACATAGAACGCGAAGAAATCGGTTAATACGATTCGGCATTTAAAATATCCCCGACTTCTCAAAGAAGTCGGGGATCTAAGCCTCACGATTAGGCCGAACCAACCATAGATTATTTACTAAAAGCTGAATATTTTAAAGTAACAGCTATTAGCAATCAGCAGTTATAGCATACCGTTCTTCAAATTACATCGAAGAACCGATTCCTGCGTAGGCTCCATAAAAGAAAATACCTACAACAGTAATTACACCTAAACCTGCGACTGTAGCTACAATCCACAGGGGAATTCTCCCGCCTCCAGACACAGTTTTTCCTCCCTTAATACAAAATCAATTATTAGGTCAGTGGTTAGTGGTTAGTGGTCAGTGGTCAGTGGTTAGTAGTCAGTAGTCAGTGGTCAGTGATTAATAGTTAAACCACAAATGACAACGGACAACGGACAAATGACAAATGACAACTAGTTACTTAGTTGAAGAAATAACTGGAAAATAGAATTCCCAGTACAAAAACTAGCAGCAGACCGAGGTAAAGCGAAGTTCGATTTAATTCGACCGGCTGCTTATTCGGATTTGGCGCTTTATCCATAACTTTCTCCTAACGTTGAATAAATTGCATTGATGCGATCGCACCCAAAAAGAAAACAGTGGGTACAGCTAGGGTATGAACAGCTATCCAGCGAACGGTAAAAATTGGATACTGAATTGGTTGATTGATGTTATTGCCGCTAGTCATATTGGCTACTTACCGAGATATTTATCTACTTGTTGTTTTGCTTCAAAACGGTTATTCACAATTGGCACTTCTTGCCGCGTTTGAGTAAAGTATGAGTCGGGACGAGGCGTACCAAAAACATCATACGCTAGACCGGTGCTAACAAATAACCAACCTGCGATAAATAAAGCGGGGATGGTGATGCTATGGATTACCCAGTAACGAACGCTGGTAATAATGTCCGAAAACGGACGCTCTCCAGTGGTACCTGACATTTATGTTCCTACCTTCAATGGACGTTATGAATTTGTGGCTTTTAACCTTGGGTCATTGATAATCGACTTTTCTCATCTCGACGAAGCGTCAAGTCAAGAATCACACGAACAGCAATCGACTTACAAATGGTATCTAGATAACTTTATTATCCTACAAAGTTTAGAAAGAGTTACAACTTGTAACCCGTTTCTCACAAAACTTTAAGTAGTTGCGCTTTATCGCTACATACGCTATGGCGCAACTACATGCCATAAAGAAATATTACGCCGATGCTGGCTTCGTTTGGGACGCAACACTAGGATCGTACTTAAGTATGACACCACTGCGATCGCCGATTGCAAAACCTTGTTCGGGAGAGAAGAAAACGACTTTAAAAAGGTTTGCAGGAACGGATTCAACATCGCGGTCTTTTTCCCAGGTTTTACCACCATCAGGACTCCGCAACATGTTACCACTACCACCCGCGACCCAAAGCTCGTTGGGGGTACGATACGCCATATCAAGCAAACCCCAACTTGTAGATACTTCTGGATTCTGAGCTTCGAGCCATTCTTCAGGGTTTTCGGGATTGGTGAATTGAACTTGACCACCCCGTGCTAGCATCCATAGATTTCCATCGTTAGTAAAACCCATATTTTCGACACGATGGGAACTATTACGGTTGTGGGGAACCCATGCGCTTTGTCCGGGTTCCCAAGTCGAGTAAAAGTTACCTTTTGCCGAAACGGCTACGTACTTACCATCAGGCGAGCGCTTCAAGTTACGAATAATACCAACTGCCTCTTCGACTTGAGCTTTCCAATTCTTACCAGCATCATTGGTTTGGTAAATAGCTCCGACTGTTGTCACCATTTGGGCCGTATTTTTGCCTAATGCCACAATGCTAATTGGGCTACCAGGTAATTTTTCGTTCAACGGAATTTGTAACCAAGATTGTCCAGCATCGGTAGTATGTAATGTCAATGAGGGTTCACCGACAATCCAACCTTCTGAGCCAGCGAAACTAATCGAATCAAAGCGGTACTTTTGGTCATCGAATTGGAGTGCTAGAGCATTCCAACTGTTACCACCATCTTTGGTTTCCAGGAGGGTCGAATTACTACCTACCAAAAATCCATGCTGGGGATTATCGGTAAAAGCAATATCGAGCAATTTTGCATCCGTAGGAACAGAAATTACCTCCCAAGGGTTGTAAGCTATGGAAGGAACGCTGCTACAACCAACGCAAACAATAGCAACTACTAATAAGGCAAATATTCGCCGCCAAAATTTCACAATCGAAAGCATCCGTATTTTTTAGTTTTGTGTAAATTTATCTAAATTAGGCAATGGTCAGTGGTCAGTGGTCAGTGGTCAGTGGTTAGTGGTCAGTGGAAATGACAACGGACAACGGACAACGGACAACGGACAACGGACAACGGACAACGGACAACGGACAA
>JANNFJ010000514.1:0-4221 GCA_031379725.1 Calothrix sp. OTE_75_metabat_31 | reverse complement strand
GTCCCCCTTGTCCCCCTTGTCCCCCTTGCTGTAATTTTGACCGTTTCGGCACTTTTCCAAAGGTTTCTCGAACCGCTTTTAAAACAGGTTCGGTAGCAAAATCCCCGGTTACAATCAAAGTCGCATTATCCGGACTGTAATAATTCTGATAGTAATTTTTTACCTGTTCGACCGTAAATTTCTGTACATCCGATTTAGTCCCACCTACAGGCAAACCATACTGCCGATTGGGAAACGCTGACCGCATCACTGCCCGATTTAGACGGTATTCAGGTGAGTTTTCATACCCTTGTAACTCAGAAATAACTACACGCTTTTCACTCGTCAAATTGTCTGTATTAATCACAGAACCGGACATACGGTCAGCTTCTAACGTCAGCAACGCTTGGAGTTTATCGCGCTGCACTGTACCATAATAAGCTGTTTGGTCGTAACTAGTAAAAGCGTTGAATTGACTTCCTAAAGCACTAAACAACCGTCCAAACTGCACCGGACGTGCAGTAGTACCTTTAAACATCAAATGTTCGAGTTGGTGCGAAATCCCATTTTCTCCCGCTTTTTCGTTACGGGAACCAACTTTATACCACACCTGGACGCTGACAACGGGCGTAGTATGGACTTCCTTCGTAAGTACTGTTAAACCATTATCCAAAACGGTTTTGCGTACCCCATCAGCCAGCGTTGCACCCAGTACAGGTGCTGGAGTAGTTGGAGTTGCGGCACTGGTAAAATTACCAGAAGCTAGCACTCCACCAAATATAAGACTGAGTATTAACCCAATTAATATAAATTGGCGAGATTTAGAGAGAAAATACATAAGACGTTATACAGAGTTGGGAAAGCGTTAGTAAATAGTATAGTAAAAATGCCCTCTTGCTATTGGAGCATTAAGAGTCCAGAAAGTGTAGTATCAATGTTTTAGAAAGCCGGTATCTCGAAGATACCGGCTTTCTGATACCACTAGCTTATACTCGCAATCATTCTTCTTTGATGAAAATCACAACCATTGACACTTGATTTACTTTGTAGTATACATGTAACATGCCGCGATTCAAAGATAAATTAATGCTGATGTGCTGAACTTGCAAAGATTAAGAATAAATTGCGAGTAATTGCAAGCTACGTTCGAGCTTAATTTATGCTGCCTATAAATAAAAATTTGCCGTATAGAAGAAAGCTTCTGCAACCAAGTAAGAGGCTTATTTTACATGGGGATACATTGATTATTTTAATATTCTAAAACACTCGAACCATATGAGCATATTCAAAGTCGAAGTAGTCAAAATCAACCAAATAATTCCTCACCCCAATGCGGATAGACTTGATATAGCATCATTTGAGGGGATGGGATATCAAGTAATTACAGCAAAAGGTAATTTTCAAATTGGAGATTTAGCTTTCTATTTTCCTATTGACAGCGTAATTCCAGATAAATATCTTGATGAATTCAAGATTCGTAACTACTACAGCAAAAAGCTGCGTGCAGCAAAGCTACGGGGTATTTTTTCCGAAGGTTTATTAATCCCATTGACTGAAGAGAACAAGTATAAAGTTGGAGACGACTGCACTGAGTATTTTGGTGTGACTAAATACGAATATCCAATACCCAGGGCAATGAAGGGGAAAATGGAAAGTCAAATTGGACATTATAAATTTCCCAGTCCTGAAAACATCAAACGCTGTAAAGACGTAATGATTGAAGGTGAAGAAGTTATCGTTACTGAAAAAATCCACGGTACTAACTTTACAGTTTTAGCCGATGCTGAAGGAGTCGTGAAAATTGGCAGTCATAACTATTTTTGGCAAAATAGCGAAGATAACCAAAATTTAGTTTATATTCGTGCTTATCATGAAAATCCTTCCTTGCAAAAGCTGCCATCGAATACCCAAGTATTCGGCGAAATATATGGCGTACAGGATATAAAATATGGCTTAACTAATGGTAAAATCGGTTTGGCAATATTTGCGGTTCGTTGCGGTCCTGAGTTCCTTAATTACAACGACTTTATCGAATTTTGCGAAGATTTTTCACTTCCACGAGTTCCTGTACTTTATCAAGGGGCTTATAGTTGGGAAGCTGTTTCGCAATTTAACAATGCTGATAGCGTCATCAATCCAAGCTGTATGATGGAAGGAGTAATAATTCAACCAATCCAAGAACGAACAAATCCAGAAGTTGGACGAGTAGTACTCAAGCTAATTAGCGATAGATATTTGCTTCGCAAAGATGGCACGGAATTGCATTAAATCAGAAACCAAGTATACTTAGTTAGCCATACCAAAAGCGGCTAAAAATTGTACTTTTTCATTAGCAAAAAAATAAGTTCTTAAGCCTCTCCCCGTAGACGGGGAGAGGTTTGGAGAGGGGTTCTATATTCAGTTAAGTTTTGAACCGTTTGCAGTATATAATCTATCGTAGGATAGGCATACTACCTGTCCTACACACATTCGACGTAAAATCGAGTTCATGTCGATGCTGTAGTTTGAATGTATTTAAGTGAAATAAGTATTTAAATAATCTAAAGCCTCCTTCGCTGAATTGAAACTACCTACTACCCGTGGTTTTTCTCCTTTGGGGTATGTTCCATGTTTCCTAATTTTGAGATAGTAACCACTGTTATCACTTGCGTGCCATAGTTCGTACATATAATCACCATTAGAACCCTTCTGAATCAATGGTTCATGCGTACTTGTAAATGGAACAGTTAGCAAGTTTAATGCAGCGAAGAAAGGTACTACCATAGGTTTCTATTTTGATTATTCTACTAAAAAAGATTTTACACTTTTAGTTGTAACTTTTTTGCGATTAAAAAACATCAAGGTAATTTCGTAGTTAAACCAGAACATTTTGAGTATTTTGCAACTTAACCAAATCAATAATTCCATGCTTATACTGTTGCAAAATTACTCAAATCAAAATTTACTGAGAACGGGTAAGGATTTTTCAGCATAAACGCAATCGGTTAGAGTCGAGTGCTTCTCGACTCGATTGGAAATTTTATAAAAATCATGATATTTCCTTAACTTATAGGATAAATAACTTTAATAAATCTAGTAAAATGCACGTACATGGTTATTTGATTCCAGTAAAAATACAAGTTCCAGCAAGCGAATCGCTTATAACAAAAATGGAGGATTCAACAGGATAAAATCAATACTATACTTTCATACTTGTGCATCCCTAACAGCGAACTAAAAAATATGGCAAATCAAACAATTGGAATCAGTAAGAATATTCGAGACTACTTACTTTCCGTATCAGTACGAGAACCCGAAATATTAACGCAACTGCGGTTAGAAACTTCTCTGCATCCGATGGGAATGATGCAAATAGCACCCGAACAAGGACAATTTATGTCTTTACTCGTGCAACTCATGGGAGCAAAAAAAACATTGGAAGTTGGTGTTTTTACAGGCTATAGTTCGCTTGCGATCGCACTAGCGTTACCACCAGATGGTAGAATAATCGCCTGCGATGTCAGTGACGAGTATACACAAATTGCCCGTCGCTATTGGGAAAAAGCCGGAATTGCCCATAAAATCGATTTGCGAATTGCCCCTGCATTGGAAACTCTCGACAAGTTAATTGCAGGTGGAGAAACCGAAAGCTTTGATTTTGCCTTTATTGACGCAGATAAAAGCACTTATAACGATTATTACGAACGCTGTTTGCAGCTAGTGCGTCCGGGTGGTCTAATTGCCATCGATAATGTGCTTTGGTCGGGACAAGTTGCCGAGAATGAAGTACAGGACAATCGTACTAATAAAATTCGAGCGTTGAATGAAAAATTACACCAAGATACAAGAGTCAATCTTAGTTTAGTACCAATTGCCGATGGATTGACATTAGCAATGAAAGTAAAGAGTTAATTGTCAGTTGTCAGTTATCAGTTGTCAGTTGTTAGGAACTAAGAGTTAAAATATTTATTTTCCTTTCCCCTTTACGCTTTCCCCTACACCTTCTTCCCTTCCTACTCCCTACTCCCTGACCTCTGATTGCGTTGTCGAAGTCTCTGGGAACGAGAATCACGTTTTTCCACAGTCAAGCTATCGAAACAATGAGGACAACAAATATCCTGTTCGTAATGGGGGGAAAGTTTATCTTCGTCATTAATGGGATGTCCGCAACTGACACAGGTATCATAAGTACCTGGTTCTAAACCATGTTGAACTGCGATACGTTCGTCAAAAACAAAACATTCACCTTGCCAAAGACTTTCT
>JANNFJ010000513.1:0-2032 GCA_031379725.1 Calothrix sp. OTE_75_metabat_31 | reverse complement strand
ATGTGGTAGTACTATTCACGGTATATACGAAATCGAACCTCCAGCACATTTTGAGCGTGTAGCAGGCTTTTTAGCAATCATTAACGCAGGCAAAAAAGCGTTTATCACCAGACGTGTCATGCCAGCAGGAGCAGGTATAGTGATTCGCAAACAAGCCTGGGTTGGATGCGTTCCTCAAATTCCTAAAATACTGGGTAGAACCGGAAACTCAATTGCTTCTAAAGGTGAGGAAATCGAAGCATTATTGTATATGCAGGCACAGGGATGGCAAATTTGGTATAACCCCGAAATGGAAATATATCACCATATACCAAGTTCGAGACTTCAGAAAATTTACCTGATGCAATTATGTCGCTCAATCGGTTTAAGCCGCTTCAAAACTCGAACAATTGCCCTTCCTACTTGGAAAAAATTACCATTCACTATTGCGTACCTTTGTAATGACTTGCGTAAGACTTTTAAGCATATTATTAACCATCATCAGTCGCTTCAGGATGATATAATTGCTCGCTGCGAACTCGAATTTTTAATGGCTAGCATTATTAGTCCTTTGTACCATACCAAAATTGAACTTATTAAAAGTTTGAAGTTTTAATTGCAGTAACATCTAGCGCTACACCCAACCCAATACTGCGAAGGATTTGCCAGAAAATAAAATGAGCGTAGGTTGGGTTACGCTGCGCTACAACGGCAGATACTATAACGGGGGGAACCTCCGCAACGCACTGCCTCCCCAACCTACTTGCTAATCGTTATTTGAATTTTACAATAGAAATTTGGGCATACTAAAACAAATAGAATCTTAATTATTGCTGCCCAGAGAATAACTATGTCACTCGACTTTACTGTTGCCATTCCTACCTACAACGGCGAAAACCGTTTACCACAAGTATTAGAAAAATTACAAGCCCAAGTCGGTATTGATAACCTGACTTGGGAAATAGTCATTGTTGATAATAATAGTACTGATGGTACAGCGAAATTAATTCAAGAGTATCAAGCAAATTGGCAACACCTTGCTAATTTACGCTATTGCCTAGAACCCCAACAAGGTGCGGCATTTGCACGACACCGAGCAATTATTGAAGCAAAATCCCAGATAGTTGGTTTCTTAGATGATGATAATTTACCTTTCCCAACTTGGATATTAGAAGCTTATAAATTTGCGATCGCTAATTCCCAGGCAGGGGCAATTGCTAGTCAAATTCACGGTAATTTTGAAATTGAGCCACCAGAAAATCTCAAATCGCTACTTTTTTACTTAGCAATTACTGAACGTGGCGATCAACCTCATATATTTGAACCAAATCGCAAAGGTTTTCCTCCATCTGCAGGTTTAGTAGTACGTAGAAATGCTTGGAAAGATAATGTCCCAGCTAAGTTATTTTTAGTTGGTCGTGTGGGCAATTCGATGTTAGGTAGTGAAGATGCTGAAGCTTTATTTTATATTCATAAAGCCGGATGGGAAATTTGGTATAACCCGGCAATGGAAGCAGAGCATATCATACCATCTTGGCGTTTAGAAAAGAACTATTTAATTTCCTTGATGCGCGGAGTTGGATTTGCCCGCTATCACCTGCGGATGCTATTACTCAAAGCGTGGCAAAGACCTTTTGCGTCTTTCATCTATATACTTAATGATTTTCGTAAATTAGCCATATACTTTCTCCGTCATCGCACGGAAATAAATAGTAATATTTATACTGCTTGCGAGATGGAAAGATTACTCGCAACATTCATGAGTCCATTTTATTTGTGGCAGCTAAAATTTAACAAAATTATGAGAAATTACTGAGGTTTTTTTAGCTAAAGTATAGGAATCTGGTTTGATTGTTGGAAATATCTAAGTATGTGTAGTAACGCACCAAGACCTCAGAACGATGCGTTACGAGAAGCGCTAACGCACCCTACGTATCTGTAACCGCAAGCGCAGGCTACGCCAACTCAGCTAAGATTTCTTGTGGTTCGTAGTAATCCATGTCATTAATTTTGAGTAGTGCGAGCATCTTGCTCGCGTACTATATAAAGCGAG
>JANNFJ010000464.1:0-8198 GCA_031379725.1 Calothrix sp. OTE_75_metabat_31 | reverse complement strand
AAAGGATTACCCAAAGATAGCTGTATCGGGATTGTCAGTGTCAGTTCGGGTATTCTCCGGGCTACGGAAGTTATTATCCACGGGATTCGCGGTGACGAACTCCTTGTCATGACTTCGCAGCCCAAAGACACATACAAACTGCACGCAATTGTCAAACGGGCACATCTGATTTTCTGTAGCGACCAAGCTAGTTATGCATCGGTTCATGCTGCGGTGCAAGTTGTTGTCGATGATATTATTCGTCCGCCAAAATTGATTCGTAGCGATAATTATATTGGTGAGAAATCAATTAATTTACTACGACGCGAACTTGGTTTAGGGTAGTAAAGATTTTGGAATTTTAGATTTTTTATTTTGTATTTGTAAATTCAAAATTCTAAATCTAAAATTTTTATTACTTATTCAATTTGGCAAGGATCTGACTGGGGAGGATGCCAACCAGCTTCTACCCAAAAACGCCGTGCAGTCTGAATTGAAGGCTCATCTCGGCGTTCATCATTGAAGTCGAAACGCTTACAAGTAGCTCGCCCGGTCACACTTTTAGGAATTATCATTATTCCATCTTTTGACCAAATGAAATGGTCAAACCATTGTTGTTTTCGAGGATTAAATAAAGAGGTTTCTGCTTGCGTTTGCGGGTCTATACCCATAGTAAAGTTGTAATGACGCTCATTACAACGATGACACGCTAATGCCAGGTTTTCAAGGTTATCCGAACCACCTAGAGATTGAGGCAAAATATGATCAATCGTAAAGCGGTCTGGACTTAAGTATTCCGGAGAATGGCAATATTCGCAAAGAAATTTTGCTCGTTTCCTTACAAGTTTTCGAGTTTCGTTGGACACCATTTACTTTTTGCTGCAAGTTGGGCGTTAATTAAAGTAAAAATTCTTTGCAATTCACTAATTCCTGCATATTCTGCTGCTTCTTCAGAAGTAAGTAAATTAGACTTTTTTTTATATAAAAGTTCTTCAAAGCGAGATTGCAATTCATCAGTAAATTTGAATAAGAATAGGTCGCCAAATTCACTTAATGTTATGCCCGATGGTATTAAAGACGAGGGCTTAATCATGAATTCTGAAATCATAATATTTTTGTTATGCTTATTTGCTCTAATTACTATTTTAATTACAATTAACCTCTACAACTTTTTCGTTCAATAAGAGTATTCCAAGTAAAAAAGTGCCCAAACTGTAATGCTGACCCCTCTCAAGACAAATCGAACGTCGATGGTTATCAAGCGGGATCATTTCTTTTTTTTTACATTCCAAAACAAATTAACTTATAGCAATTTAATATGAAGTTGCATAATATAGAACCCCACCCTATAGAGCGTAGCGCTTCCCGCAGGGTACCCTCCCCGCTTGCGGAGAGGGTACCGGATTGTCCCCTCCTCGCAAGCAGGGAACCGGATTTTCCCCTCCTCGCAAGCGGGGAGGGGATTAAGGGGTGGGGTAAAATTCTATGCAGCTTGCCCGTTCCCCGTAGGGGTTGCGTAGCTAGGGCAAGCTGAGTCCTAAGAGGACACGCACTCGCGTTCGCTAACACATAGAATTGGTATTACTTGTAATTACTTTTCAAATTTTACGTACAGCTTTGAGATGGTTTGCTTTCATTAATGACCTTGTTTTCAGCAATTGACAAACTCACGCACTACTTTTAAGTAGGTTTCTACATCTTCTAACATCGGAAAATGTGCCGTATCTTTCATCACCACAAGTTGAACTTTGTCATTAAATCCGGCTGCCCTACGTCCTAACTTAGCCGGAATAATTTGGTCGTATTCCCCTGCAACTAGTAGCGTTGGCACATCTAACTCGGCAAATTCCTGGGGCATTACCTCGGCTTGGTACTTACTTACCGAAGTAAAAATTGTCCCCAAAGCTGTTTCATAATCGGCAGCTAAAAAATCTTCTAAAAAGGCTTGACGTTCGACTGCGGGAATGGGACTACGCAGAAACCGTGCCATAAAAATGCGGTCTACAAACGGTATTTTCCCCAGCCATTTAGGGCGAAATTTGACCACGTAACCACCAAATTGATGAAATGCTGCAAAAGCTTTTTCGTCGTACTCGAATACCCCGCTACAAGTCAAAATCGCTTTTTCTACTCGTTGCGAATAGCGGTTAAGAAACAAAGTACCAATTGATGCGCCCATTGAATGAGCATTAAGATAAATCTTATGATAAATGTTATTAACTTCCAGCCCATCTAATAACGCTGCTAATTCATGGGCATAATCTTCAAGTTCGTAGCTTAATTGTGTAAATGCTTGGGCTTCGGCTTGCGGTGACCCAGACTCGGCAACCGCAACACTTGCTTCAACAGTGGTAGGTTTACCTTTGGAACGTCCAAACCCACGCATATCGTAAAGCAAACAATCAAATTTATCCGACAAAGCCGTAGCGGTACTTTGCCAATACCGACAAGAACCAGCCCAACCGTGGACAAACACCATTACTGGCTTTGCTTCTGTTGATGGTTGTTTTATCCACTCGTAATAATGTTCAACACCGCGAACGCTAATATAAGGCATTTTTAAAGTTAAGAGTTAGTTCATGCCATTAATTTTGACATGTCGCGGAGTCCAGAATCCGGGTTTCTTTGAGAAGACGCGAAATTTCGCGTCTCTACATCTCTTAACTCATAACTTTTTATTAAGCGGATTCCGGTTTGGGTAGCGAAGAAGGATGGATAATGAGTTCGGCGGTTGAGCGTTTCTCGACCATTTCCCGCGTGATAGCGCAACGAGTTACGTCTTTACGCGAAGGTAATTCGTACATCACATCGAGCATTAGTTCTTCGATAATACCGCGCAATGCCCTCGCACCAGTTTTACGACGATATGCTTCCTGCGCGATCGCACGCAATGCATCGGGTTTAAACTCAAGCTGCACGTTGTCCATGTTTAACAACTTTTGGTATTGCTTCACCAAAGCACTACGGGGCTGCGTCAAAATCGCTACCAAAGTTTCTTCATCCAACGGATCGACCACAGCCACCATCGGTACCCGTCCAATAAATTCAGGAATCATCCCAAATTTTACCAAGTCATCGGGTTCCAAGTGATGCAAAGTATCGGCGATGCGCTTTTCTTTGGATATCGATTCACCAGGTTGAACAAAACCCATTGACTTTTTGCCAGTGCGCTGTTCTACTACTTTCTCCAACCCAACAAAAGCCCCACCACAGACAAACAAAATATTACTTGTGTCAATTTGGATGCAATCCTGGTACGGGTGCTTGCGGCCGCCTTGGGGTGGTACGTTAGCTATAGTACCCTCAAGCATCTTTAACAAAGCTTGTTGTACGCCTTCCCCAGAAACATCACGGGTAATCGAAGGGTTTTCGCTCTTACGAGCAATCTTATCGATTTCGTCGATGTAAATAATCCCGCGTTGCGCTTCCTCAACGTCTAAATCTGCCACCTGCAAAAGTCGCAGCAAGATGTTTTCCACATCCTCCCCGACGTAGCCAGCCTCGGTCAAAGTTGTGGCATCCGCAACAGCGAAAGGTACATCAAGGATTTTCGCTAGCGTTTGCGCCAACAGCGTCTTACCGCATCCGGTGGGCCCAATTAATAAAATGTTCGATTTTTGCAACTCGACCACATCATCTGAAGCTTTACCACTGGCTTTATTCGATTGAATTATTGACAACCGCTTGTAGTGGTTGTAAACAGCGACCGAAAGTACTTTTTTGGCTTCTTCTTGACCGATAACATGGTCATCAAGATAGTTTTTAATCTCTCGTGGTTTAGGAATCTGATTAAACGAGAGATTGGCAGAACGGGTGCGACGTTTCTGAGGTGCTTCTGACCTTGGTGCTGGTTGCGAAGCCGTCGCACCATTCGTGTCGAGTAACTCCTCATCTAGTATTTCATTGCACAAGTCTACACATTCATCGCAGATGTAGACTCCCGGCCCAGCGATTAGCTTTCGCACCTGCTCCTGAGACTTGCCACAAAACGAACATTTTAAATGGGAGTCGTACTTAGACATACCAGCCTCGTTATTAGACAACTGTAACTTTTTCCCCTGGTGCGGGAACATCTTGTCTGGAAATGACCCGATCGATCAATCCATAATTTTTTGCTTCTTCGGCCGACATGAAAAAGTCACGTTCCGTATCGGCTTCAAGCTTATCTAAAGGTTGACCAGTGTGGTGTGCCAGCAACTGATTCAACTTAGCTTTATGATAAAGAATTTCTTTAGCTTGGATTTCGATATCAACCGCTTGTCCCTGGGCACCACCAAGTGGTTGGTGAATCATAATCCGGGAATCGGGTAGCGACATCCGCTTACCTGCTGCACCTGCTGTCAGTAGAAATGCCCCCATGCTCGCGGCTAATCCAAAACATATGGTAACAACATCAGGGCGAATTTGCTGCATTGTATCATAAATTGCCATCCCTGCTGTGACTGAACCGCCGGGAGAGTTGATATAAAGCTGAATATCTTTTTCGGAATCTTCAGCATCGAGGAATAATAACTGGGCAACGATTGAGTTGGCAACAGTGTCGTCAACGGGGGTTCCCAAAAATATAATACGTTCGCGCAATAGACGCGAGTAGATATCAAAAGCTCGTTCTCCCACACCTGATTGTTCTACCACCATCGGGACGATGTTGCTAGGACTGTAGCTGCCAAGAGAATTAATTTCTAATTTATTCAAGCTATTGAGTGGGTAATTTCCCGATTGCGATATAAGCATAACAGAACCTTTGACAATAAGTGGAACAGTGTTTTTACGGCAATCGTCTCAACACCCGCTTCACACTTGCCGCGCTTAGTAATAAGGGGCAGGTGTAGTAAATAAAGGCATGTGTTAACCATTATGCCTCATATTGAGGGAGTCGGGAGTGGGGAGTTGAGAGTCAAGAAAGTGGTGAGGTGTCCTCTGTAAATAATAAATTTCCTTTCCCTCTTTTCCTGACTTTTCCCCGCTTGGACTATCTTTGCCTCGGACTACTCCCTATTCTCCACTCCCCTATTCCCCGTCCTTGGGTTGTTCGGTTATTTCTATTTCTTCTATTTCTTCTATTTCTTGTGCTGCTTCGTCTTCTTGGGGTTCTTCTACCTTTTTAAGCGAACCTTCGGGTACGAGTTCAACTTTGGTACGTTCGATCAGCCAATCGACGATTCTTTCGGTCAGCATTTCGTTCTCGACAGCGGAACGTAACCGATCTGGGTCGATGTCTTTTTCCGTGTATTCTTGCATCAATTCGCTGACTCGGTTTTCAACTTCGTCATTGGTAACTAAGATTGATTCGCGTTTGCCAACTTCGCGCAATGCGAGACTTCGCTTAATTCGATCGGCTGCTTCACCGCGTGAATTTTCGCGCAATTTGGCAATAATATCGGCTGTAAACAACTGCCGCACATCCAAACCTTGCTGTTGCAACCGCATCGCTGTCTGGGTGAGCATTGCGTCAACTTCTTGCTGTAACATCGTTTCGGGCAAATCGATTTCGACATATTTTACCATTTCGTTAAGCAGTGCTTCTTGCTTGTTCGATTTGGTTTTGTCGTCGGCTTCTTTGTGAAACTTTTCTTCGAGAGAAGCTTGTAGTTCGGCAAAAGTGTCAAAATCGCTGACTTCTTGGGCGAAATCATCGTTTAATTCGGGCAGTTCTTTTTCTTTAATTTCTTTGAGGGTAATTGTAAATGTTGCGGGCTTGCCTGCTAACTCTTGGTTCACATAGGGGTCGGGAAACTGTGCTGAAACTTCTTTGGTTTCGCTGGGGTTCATTCCCACTATGCCAGTAACAAAACCTGGGATAAAACGGTCTTCTTGTAGTTCGACCTCGAAATCTTCGCCTGCGCCGCCTGGTATTGGTTCGGGTTCGCCTTCTTCACCCTCGGCTTTGTTGATAACTCCTTTAAAGTCAACAATCACTACGTCGCCGATTTGTGCTGCACGTCCTTCCACAGGTATCAATGTTGCCCTTTTTTCGCGTTCGCCGTCAAGAACTTCATTAATCCGCTCCCGATTGTATTTGACCTCCTCGGCTTGGATTTCCAAATCAGTATATTTACTGATATTTATCTCCGGTTCAACATCGACAGCTGCCGAAAATGTTAGAGGTTTGCCCGGTTCATAATTCGTAATCAAATCTTCAAACGCTGACATCAGTTGTGGCTGACCGATGGCTTGGATGTTTTCTTGCGCGATCGCCGATTTTATCCCATCTTGGATGAGTTCTTCTAATGCCGCAGCTTTGATGCGCGTACTTCCCAACTGCTGTAATAAGACTGGACGGGGAACTTTGCCTTTGCGAAAGCCGGGGATATTAACAGTCCGACTCAAATTCTTAACAACCTGTTCGTAAGTTTGCTTAGTACTTTCGGGCGTAATTTCAATTTCCAGACCAATCTGGCTTTGGGGAAGTTTCTCCTGGGTGACTTTCATGCTCTATCTCGATATATTTTTAACTACACAACTGACGAAAACGGCGATTGGGCACGGGGGATGCGTAATCGCTTCCAAAATATGGATGAGTATCTTTATGCAAAAATTAAGTTTACTGCCAATGTCAGAATAGTTGACACTTTCAAGGCAAATAAGTTTAAAGACTTAACCTCCAAATAAGTTTCTACCACGCGCAAGTGTCAGCAGTCAGTTTTTTTCGACTGACTCGACTTGACTGACAATTGATGACGACACAGTACCGGGTGCGAGCCACTGGTAAATTAGTGGTCTTTGAGGTCGCCGTGAGTTGTGATATCCTAGTTTCCAAACAGTATGTACTTAATGTTTCTGGCTTGGCACCCCGCACGCCTGCGTGACTCAGTTGGCCCTTGGCTCTGCTTTGCCGTTTTAAGTCCATTTGCATCTTACATCAATCGAACGCACAACGCATCTGCCACGTAAATCGCGCTGCAAGCAATTGTTAGTATAATTATTAATATTTTTACGCAAACAAAAATTTATTGTATAATTACTTGATTTAAATTAATTTAAAAATTATTAATTTGCAAATAGTATAAAGATATCATCACAATTTGATAGTCAATGTATTAAATTAAGAAAAAAGTGAAAAATTCAAAAAATCTATTTTTCGTAAACTTTATTAATAGCTAAATATTTGTATGTAATATATGAATAAGTTATAAAGATTCTTGATTTAAAAAGTTTTGTTTTAATTGCTAATTGCATATGAAGGAGGAAGTAAAGAGTGTCAAAACCCAATCGTGTCGCCATTTTAGGAGCTACCGGTGCTGTTGGCACAGAGTTGCTAGAATTATTAGAAACCCGTAATTTTCCTCTTGCCGATTTAAAATTATTGGCATCAGTACGCAGTGCTGGGCAGCGGTTGCCCTTTAAAGGGCAAAATCTACTCGTTGAGGAAGTCACATCTAGCGCTTTTGATAACGTCGATTTGGTGCTAGCAAGTGCGGGTGGTTCGATCTCGAAAGCTTGGGCTTCTATTGCCGTAGAAGCAGGTGCGGTAGTAATCGATAATTCCAGCGCCTTCCGGATGAACCCTGATGTGCCGTTGATAGTGCCGGAAGTAAACCCCGATGCAGCAGCAAATCACAAAGGTATTATCGCCAATCCCAATTGCACGACAATTTTAATGGCGGTAGCAATTTATCCATTGCATCAAGTCCAAAAAATTAAACGCATCATTGCCGCAACTTACCAATCCGCAAGCGGTGCAGGTGCGAAGGCAATGGCTGAAGTGCAAGCGCAAGCAAAAGCGATTCTATCCGGAAATCTTCCCGTCACCGAAGTTTTCCCCTACCCCCTGGCATTTAATTTGTTCCCGCACAATACCCCATTGAATGATATGGGCTATTGCGAGGAAGAAATGAAAATGGTCAACGAAACTCGGAAAATATTTGGCACGGAAGATATTAGAATAAGTGCAACCTGTGTACGGGTTCCCGTATTGCGTGCCCATTCCGAAGCAATTAATTTAGAGTTTGAAACACCGTTTGACCCGGATCTGGCGCGAAAAATTCTGGATAAAGCGAAAGGAGTAAAGCTTGTAGAGGATTGGCAGGCTAATTATTTCCCGATGCCAATTGACGCACAAGGTCGAGATGAAGTTTTAGTGGGAAGAATTCGTCAAGACATTTCGCATCCATGCGGGCTGGAATTGTGGCTGTGTGGCGACCAAATTCGCAAAGGTGCAGCGTTAAACGCGGTACAAATTGCTGAGTTATTGGTAGAAAAGAATATCCTCAAACCTG
>JANNFJ010000441.1:0-3389 GCA_031379725.1 Calothrix sp. OTE_75_metabat_31 | reverse complement strand
TCTCTGTAAACCCGTGTTTCTTTGAGTGTAATTCCTAACATCTCCTCTACCTCCCGTTGACTTTTACCTTCAAACTTGTACACCATTATCGTCGTCAATAAATCTATGATGGCACGATTTTCTGATTGAGGTGCTTCCTGCTGACTTCTAGCGAGTAAATACCTAGCTTCTTCGGTTGCACGGTTTTCTTCCAGGGTAGTCAACACCATCAACGCTACCCACACAGGTAAGGAGCGAATATTCCCCAATTCATTTAAGTATATCCGATGTACTTGGTCTCCATTCAGTTGGTTTCGGTGGGGATAAAGATAATCATACCTTCACTTCATCATGGTCGGGTACAATCCTCTCCACATTCCACAATAACGGAACGTAAAACCCACCTATCCCTACAAGCAACATACGCACAGCGCATATCACATATAACAGCGCAATTCCTGCACCCGCACCAGTTCCAAATATTCCCCCGAAAATCCCCCTACCTCCAATAGCGATCGCAGGTGTGAAAACATTATCTGCCAAAGGTCCGGCTATCAGCAAACCGAATGCGGAAAATAACTGTAAAAGAAGCGATCGCGCTGCAAAAACCCTACCCTGTATATTCGGAGGAATCTTTGCTAGCCAAATCCCATCATCGGAACTACCATTCAAAGGGAAATGAAAAGAAGAACAAAATTGTGCAGGAATCCAAACCCAAGGTGTTTTACCCAAACCAAAGACAATTTTACTCAAACCTGCACCAATCATCCCCAATAAAACGCCTTTGATTTTCCGTCTAAAACCACCCCAGGTACTAATAATTATTGCTCCGGTGACACCACCAAAACCAGCCACAGCAGCTAAACTGCCTAGCACCAAAGTATCATTTCCCGTTCGAGACAAAATCATCGGGGAGTAAAGCGAATCGCCAATATCGTGGGGAAGCCAAAATAATATGTTAGCAACTAATAATGCCAGTAAACTTTTACGTCTAAAAATATAACGTAAACCAAATACTAATTGCTGCCAAATATTTTCATGATTTTTAGTTTCTATCTGAAAATTATTAACTTGGGGTATTCTTATTAAGAAAATACTCATAATCGCAATCAGAAAACTGACAATATCAATACCCGCAATTCCTGTTAAGCCAATGATTTTGTAAAGGTATCCTGCCATTGGTGGTGCAATAATATTAGAGCCGTAACCGGAGATAAAATTCATGCTGCTAGCACGAGTTAAATGTTGTCTGGGAACCATCAATGCTACTGATGCGGAGTAAGCGAGATATTGAAATTGATTGAATGTACCATTGATAGCAGCAATCAGATAAAGATGCCAAATTTGGAGTTGATTGTTTTGCAATAGCAATAACAGCATAATTGTTGTTAATACTGCTATAGTGTCACCCAACATCATTAATAATTTGCGATTAAATCTATCTACGATGATACCACTAATGGGAGTAATAATGATGCTGGGAAGTAAGCCGAAGAAGCCTACTAAAGTTAGACTGGTTGCTTTTCCTGTAATTTCCCATACCCAGATTTCGATAGCAAAACTGGTCATGCTACTACCAATTGTGGAGACAAACTGACCTAACCAGACGATGATAAAAGTTCGTAAACTTTTCGGGTGTTGTGACATTTATTCAATCAACCTCGTCCGCATATTTTAATTTGGGCAATTTTTTCGTATAGTTTTAATCTAATATGTTTAGTATATAGCGATACTATTTTATTTTTAAAAGTTGTTTTATCCAGATTTTCGACTTATTCAATAAGTCGGGAATCTAACTTTTGATAAATAATTTATGATTGCTATATATAGTCTTATTAATCGAGTAAATATTTAGATATGTCATCGAGAACGGCGTTTGCTGCTAAGATATTACCAAAGTACCAGTAACTAGAATCAACTATACATACCCAGGGCAAACGCATCTTAAAACTAAGCAGGGTGCGGCGTAGCCGCACCCGCGCCCTTCGTGCGATCGCAAAAAGACAAGTTGGGCTTACCTTACGCTATGGTAGGCTTTTGATGCACATTGGATCGGGTGTAAGTCTTGAGGTAATAATGAAACTGAAACCAAAGCAAACAATAGCTGACTACTTTGTGGATATCGAAGATCCGAGAATTGAACGGACAAGACGGCATAAACTGATTGATATCATTACGATAGCAATTTGCGGAGTGATTTGTGGAGCCGATTCATGGGTAGCAATTGAGACATACGGCAAAGCAAAGCTAAATTGGTTGAAAAAGTTTCTTGAACTGCCTAATGGTATTCCTAAGCCTGCGGCACGCTACGCGAACACACGATACCATTGCTAGAGTATTTGCCAACATTAATCCTATTCAATTTCAAGAATGTTTTTTAGCTTGGATAAAATCAATTGCTCGAATAACAAATGGTGAAGTAATTGCTATTGATGGGAAGAAATTAAGACATTCCTATGACAAACAAGCGGGTCATAGTGCAATTCATATGGTTAGTGCTTGGGCTACAAATAATAGGTTAGTACTTGGTCAAGTAAAAGTAGATAATAAATCGAATGAGATTACAGCAATTCCTGAGCTAATCAAAGTATTAGATATTGCTGGTTGTATCATTACCATTGATGCAATCGGATGCCAAAAAAGCATAGTGAGTCTGATATCTGAAAAAGAAGGAGATTACGTAATTGCTCTTAAAAAGAATCAGGGGAAATTATATGAAGAGGTAGAACTACTGTTTAAGGAAGCGATATCAAAGCGATTTGATGGCTTCAAAGCAAGTAAATACAGTACGAACGAGTCAGGTCATGGACGTGAAGAAATACGCCACTATTTAATGTTATCTGATATTTCTTCTCAAATAGACTTGGACAATAAATGGGAAAAATTAAAAAGTATAGGCATGGTTGAATCAGTCAGAACCGAGAATGGTAAAACAACTGTTGAAACTCGTTATTATATTAGTAGTTTAGATTTGGATGCGAAAAAGTTTGGAAATTCAGTTCGCAGCCATTGGGGTATTGAAAATTCATTACATTGGGTATTAGATGTAGGTTTAGGAGAAGATGATTCTCGAATTAGACTCATATAATGCACCACAAAACTTCGCTGTTCTTCGTCACATTGCAGTGAATATTTTAGGTAAAGAAAAAAGTAAAAAGCTTGGGATAAAAAATAAACAGTTTTTAGCTGCTATGGATGATAATTATCTTACAGAAATTTTAGGATTAACATTTTAATAAATAAAATATAATTAAAGATTAGCCTATAATTTTTAAAATTATTCTACCTCATGAATTTTGCTGCCTATAATTAGTATTTAAGTAATATTTTATACTGTCATCCTGGATAATTAATTATTGACCACAAGTAGTCTTTTTGCGATCGCACAAAGGGCGCGGGTGCGGCTACGC
>JANNFJ010000372.1:0-2730 GCA_031379725.1 Calothrix sp. OTE_75_metabat_31 | reverse complement strand
GTCCCCTAAAGCTTCATATTAGAAGAATTTGCCTGGATAAAAAGCAAATAGCGGACAAGAACTGCTCATAATTTAATTTGATTGGAAGTAAAAATTCTTATGAGAGAGCTGGAGCGATACTATAGAGTATTAGAATTGGAGCCTGGAGCAACTCTTGATGAAGTAAATCAGGCTTACAAGGATTTGGCTTTTGTATGGCATCCAGACCGCATTCCACCGGAGAATGACCGTCTGAAAGAAAAAGCAGTAAGGAAGTTACAAGAGATTAACGAAGCACGGGAAAAATTGCGACTAGCAAAAGAGCGATTGCGTGCGGCAGCAACGAGAACAACATCGTATACTAGCCAAAAATCGACATCACCCTCCAGTAACTCCAAATCTACTGCACCACCAAGGAACCCGCCACCACAAAGCTCACCACGAAACCAACCACAACCAACTTATCAACCTAAAACTTCCACTCAACCAACCAACCAATCTCCATATCAACAAAGTTTCCAGCAGCAGACGAATCCAGCGCCCAAGCAACACCCCGATTTGAGTGGCAAAGATTACAGCCGTGCTAACTTAACTAACCGTGATTTTTCGGGTAGGAATATGAGTTATGCCAACTTAAGCGGTGCGAATCTCAGCGACACCTTTATGCACAAGGTCAATTTACACGGTGCTAATTTATCAGAGGCTAATTTGTTTCGAGCAAATTTGTTACTTGCCGATTTAAGTGAAGCAAACTTACAGTCAGCAAACTTAATTGGTGCTGATTTAAGCGGCGCTGACTTGCGCGGTGCTGACTTGCGTAATGCTAGGGTGATGATAGGCGATCGCGTTCAAGTTAAACTTATTGGTGCCCAATTAAGCGGTGCAATTATGCCCGATGGGTCAATTCATGAGTAAAGGAGTAGGAAAGTATGGGATGAAAGATAGGAACAATTATACTGTCCCCCATCTCCCCTACTCCCCACTCCCTCCCCTTATGTGCGAAACTTGACAATGGTCTACCAAAATCAAGTTCAAAATGAGCAGCACAATTTCTGACATTACAGTAAAGACTATCGACGGTAAGGATAAACAACTTAGCGAGTACAAGGGAAAAGTCTTATTAATCGTTAATGTTGCTTCATACTGCGGTTACACCGGACAATATAGCGGACTCGAAAAACTCAGCCAAAAATACCGCGATGCAGGATTGCAGGTTTTAGGATTTCCTTGTAATGACTTTGGTGCCCAAGAACCCGGTACCAATGAGGAAATCGTTCAATTTTGCGACAAAAATTATGGTGTAACTTTCGACTTATTTGATAAAATTCATGCTAAAGGTTCTAATCAACATCCACTCTACAACCGTTTAACGAGTTCAGTCGAACCCAAAGGTGATGTTGCTTGGAATTTTGAGAAATTCGTAGTCAGTAAAAATGGCGAAATCGTCGCACGCTTCAAAAGCGGTACAGCACCCGATTCATCCGAACTTATACAAATTATCGAACGCGAATTAGCAGCGTAGGTTAGGCATTCTGCCTGACTCTTTGTAAGGAACGGCATCTTGCTTGAGTCTTCATAAATCATTTTTCGGTGCGTTACGCTACGCTAACGCACCCTACAATAAAAAATTAACATTTTCATACTTATGAACGTTGCTATTATTGGTTGTGGTTACGTTGGTACAGCGGTTGCTAGATGCTGGCAGCAAAAAATGACATTGTTGATGACAGTCACCACAACAACACCTGAACGAGTCAATCAACTACAAAGTATTGCCCAAAAAGTAATCATTTTACAAGGGGATAACCGCAAAGCATTAGAATCATTATTACAAGGACAAGATTGTGTATTATTAAGCGTTGCACCTAAACGTAGCAATTCTTATAAAGAAACCTATTTACAAACTGCTGAAACTGTAGTTGCAGCTTTAAAAAAATCTCCCGTTAAACAACTTATATATACAAGCACTTGCTCAGTATACGGGAATCAAAATGGTGAATTAGTTAACGAAGAAAGCACCACTAAACCAACTAACGAAAATCAAAAAATTCTTAACGATACCGAACAAGTACTACTAACTCAACTCGATAAAATACATGTTTGTATCTTACGTTTAGGTGGTATTTACGGACCAAACCGCGAGTTAGTAAAAATTTACAGTCGAATCGCTGGACAAACTCGACCAGGTGATGGTATTGAACCGTCAAACTGGATTCATTTAGATGATATTGTTGGGGCAATCGAGTTTGTACGACACCATCAGCTTCAAGGGATTTATAATTTAGTAGATGATGCCAATTTGTTGAACCGTGAGGTGATTGACTCAGTATGCAAAACTCACAATCTACCCTCGGTTACATGGGATACATCGCAACCAGCTAATCGCAATTACAATGCGAAAATATCAAACCAAAAAATCAAAGCTGCTGGTTATAACTTCATTCACCCAGAGATGATTTTTTAAATGATTACCCAAGATAAGCTTTCAACTCCAACTCAATTTTATACTTGGCTGCACGCAGGACAAACTTATAGCTGTGCTTACGAAGTGCAAAATCCAAATTCGCAAACCCTTCCTTTGCTATTAATTCACCCTATCGGTGTCGGTTTGTCAAGAAAATTTTGGCGAAAGTTCAGTGACGGGTGTAATTGGTCGATATATAATCCCGATTTATTGGGATGCGGTGAAAGTGATATGCCAGATGTTGCCTATACTCCCGAATTTCACGCCGAACAGTTAAAATATTTTAT
>JANNFJ010000369.1:0-5269 GCA_031379725.1 Calothrix sp. OTE_75_metabat_31 | reverse complement strand
AAAGCTAAAAGCGCAATTGTATCCCCTTGACAAACTGTGACTGCATCCTGTACGACATCTGTAATTGCCTGAAGCTTGTAAGACAACATCCCTGGCTCAAAATTATTACTGTTGCTCATTGCGACCTAATTTAAAGTAATTCAATTTCAATTTACCGGAGATTACGGGTTTTATTTTGTCCGTAACCTCAAAACCTGCTGTCTGTGCGATTAATTTTAAGCGGTAACTAGAACCCGGATTTTTTTAAGCTGGGGATCTGACCCTCGCTACCGATCCTGTGTTAACGACATTGCAAAACCTGCATTTGCTAAATTAAGTATTCCAAATTACTTAAGTAATTCAACTCGCTGTAAAATAAAGCGATGCGTTGAAATATGTTGACCAAAACTGGGTAGTTGTTTTGAGCGAAAGCTTGGGATATTTGACTATCCCTTTTAAGCAAGTCTTAGAGAATCTGAGGGTGTTTACACGCTCAGACTGTCAAAAAAAAATGGTATTTAGATATTAATTTCCGACATTGAGGTTGACATGAGGTATCGCGCTTTAATTGTTGCATTTTTCGCTTCTTTGTGCTTAGGTTTTGTGACTGCTTGCAGTGATGCACCGACATCGGCTAGTACAACAGCCCTAACATACGAACAAATTCGAGGCACTGGTTTAGCAAACAAATGTCCTCAACTCTCTGAAACAAGTCGCGGTTCGATTCCCATCGATTCAAGCAAGACTTACAGCATCAAAGAAATGTGTTTAGAACCGACTAATTACTTCATCAAAGAAGAACCCACCAACAAACGTCAGCAAGCAGAATTTATCCCCGGAAAAGTTTTGACTCGTAAGACTTCTTCGCTTGACCAAATCCAAGGCGATTTAAAAGTCAATTCTGATGGTAGTCTCACCTTTGAAGAAAAAGATGGTTTTGATTTCCAAGCTACTACCGTCAAATTACCTGGTGGTGAAAGCATTCCATTCTTGTTTACAGTTAAAGGTTTGGTTGCTAAAACCCAAGCTGGTTTGACCAGTATCAACACATCAACCGATTTTCTCGGTTCGTTCCGAGTCCCTTCCTATCGTGGTGCTACCTTCCTTGACCCGAAAGGTCGCGGTGTTGCTAGTGGTTATGACAATGCAGTTGCACTCCCCGCACGGTCAGATGATGAAGAACTGACCCGCGAGAACGTCAAACGCGCTCAAGTTCTCGAAGGCGAAATGGCGCTGTCGATAGCTAAGGTCAATAACTCGACAGGCGAAATAGCAGGTACTTTTGAGAGCATACAGCCCTCGGACACCGATTTAGGTTCGGGTGACCCCAAAGATGTCAAGATTCGTGGTATATTCTACGGTCGCATTGACTCATAACTATTTTTTATAGTTAGATTCGATTACTTGAGCTTATCTGATGGAAGCTCTAAAGCGATCGCATTAGTACTTTTCATTACTTTTGATGTTGTTAGGACTAAAAACCGGGTTTCTTGAAGAAACCCGGTTTTTTTATTAGTTACTCCTGTGCGCTCTAAGCACAAATACCGCTTAGATTTATCAAGGCAAGATATTAATTTGGTTTATTTAACTTAAAGCAAGTATTAACAAATTCTTATACATTCAGTATTTCCCTTGATGAAAAATTTTTATACTCACAAGTCTTTTCTTACTAATATCAGTTTATATCTAATGGCTTTAAGCAGTACTGAAATCGTAAATTCGGTACTATCTCGGTTCCCGATAGAGTAACAAATTTTATATCTTGGCTCTATGTAGATTTAGGTTTACAGAGAAAGCCGAGGTCTACTCAAACCACAATATCTTAGTCGCTAAAGATTAGGTTAGCTCAATACCCAAAGTTTTTGGTAATTGCGGCTCGATCGAAGCTGCGAATTTTTTTGATGTTTGTTTGATAAATGAAATAAATACGGTGCCATGCCTACCACAGCCACAACCACAGCCACAAATGAACTAAAGCATGAAGTTTGGCAGTTGTTACGCGAGTACCAACATACCCGTTCTGCTGCTGTTCGCAACCAATTAGTGCAACTTAACTTTGGACTAGTTCGCAAAGAAGCTCATTATTGGATTAATCAATGCCATGAAAGCTATGAAGACTTGCTCCAAGTCGGCTGTTTGGGATTAATTCGAGGAATTGAAAAATTTGAAATTTCTCGCGGTCACGCTTTTAGTTCTTTTGCAATTCCTTATATTCGCGGGGAGATTCAACATTACCTACGCGATAAAGGTGTAACAGTCAGAATTCCCCGTCGCTGGTTGGCAATTCAACAACAAGCAATTGGGGTTTCACGGTCACTACGGGAGAAATATAACCGTCAACCAACAGATTCAGAATTATCCGCAGCGCTCGAAATTACCGTCGCACAATGGCAGGAAATCAAACTCGCATGGATAAACCGTGCCCCATTGAGTTTAGATGTGCCAATCCAAGATGGAGAAGAAGGTGCAGCAAGCTTAGGAGAATTAGTACCCGATTCGCGCTACCGTAGCTTCCAACTCGCACAAGAAGACCAAATCCGACTCCAGCAAGCATTACTCCAGTTAGAACAGCGCACCCGCGAAGTTTTAGAGTTTGTGTTTTTACACGATTTAACGCAAAAGCAAGTGGCAGAACGTTTAGGTATTAGCGTTGTCACGGTTTCTCGCCGGGTGAAGAAAGGGCTTGATGTCATGAAAAATTTAATGAGTGTAGCAGAAGAATAATTTACAACAAGCTTAAACCGTAATATTGCGAGCATCTAAATTGCTTAAAGTTGCCTTGGCACTACAAAAAGTTAGGTTATAACTGTGGGAAGATTTCACCTTTTATACATTTTTTTAAAGGTAGATTTCGTTTTCAAATTTTTTAATGGCTTTTGACACTAATGGGCAGATATTCAAGCATTGCAGTTATAGCCATTACGGTTTTGGCTTTAACAGGGTGTTCATCGTCAGAGCAGGCTAGTACTCCTACACCTACTCCTAATCCGACACCAACCAGCACACCAGCAACATCATCTCAAGCATTTAATAATCCAGTTGTACCTGCTAAATCACAGGCTTCTGGAGTTGTTGCCTTAGTGGCAACTCCGAATTTGATTCAATCAACGAATGCAATCCAGCGAGCAGGAGATGTGGCTAAAGGTCGTCCAGACCCGTTTGCACAAATTATTGCTTCTCCACCCCCAATAATTACAAATACCAACACCGTCGGTATTGTACCGCGCCGTCCAGTACCCAGCTTACCGCCGCTAGCACGAGTAACGACTGTTAGTACAAGACCGCGAATCCGAAGTGCAGTGATTTCCAGCCGGGTACAAGTTCCATTTGTACCCGCAAGGAGAATTCCGCGAACTGCGATCGCCATTGCTAAATTACCAAAACCAATAATGCCAGGTCGCGGTTTTACTCCTGTTTTACCTAGAGTGATGCCGCAAGTAGTGCCAAACCCAACGCTTGTGTCGGTATTACCACCGACACCACAACCGGAGTTAGCGCGAGCTGTTGCAGTTACGGGTGTAGTAATGGTTGGCCGTGACCCCCAAGCAATTATTAGAGTCCCCACCGAGCCAACAAGTCGCTACGTTCAAGCAGGCGATCGCCTCTCAAATGGACTGTATGTGAAACGGATTGAAATGAATGAAGGTTCCGACCCGGTGGTCATTTTTGAACAATTTGGGATCGAAGTTGCGAGAATGGTAGGAGAGGGAGCGGCTGTACCTACTACAGTTTCTTCGGGAGCAGTTCCTCCACCACCACCCAATGTCCCAACTGGAGCTTCATAAAAATGCTGACAAGCGAAAAAATCGAATTTGCTGGGTTACCTCTAGCTGTATACCGTGAGATTGCAGCTCACTTACGTCAAGTTGAAGGTGTGGAGGTCAATTTAGAACCTCAGTTATCCCAGCAGTTTGATTACAATCAAAGCCAAATTGGTGGTTTGCGGATTGTCACATCCAACATTAGTCCGATTGGTCATCAGCAGGTTGAGCAAATTTTGGCTTATTACCGCAATCGTTACGGAAGTTAATGCTTGGTCGAAAATTGTAGTTTTAATATAATCAACATCCAAAGTAGGGTCGAGAGCTTTCTCTGCCCGATTTTTTTTAAGTCAACTGATATTTACTTGGTTTGATTTTTGCTAGATATAATCATAGATATCGGGGACTTCAAGAGATTTGGAAGTATTACCTGCTCGAATATAAAATTCTAGTTTTTCCTTACCTTTCATAAAAGCTCGTTTAGCTGATTTTCTAACGTCAACGGCACAAACATCTTTACCTTCGATATTTTCAAACCTAATTTTAACTAATTGGCTAAAGCTTGCACCAATGCGATCGCAGATGAGATTGAAGATTGTTTGTTCAAATTGATCAAGATTTTTCTTAGAAAGTAATGAGAGGTCTTTTTCTAAACCAAATATATTACCATTATCTTCTACACCAATGAGAAGAGTTCCTCCATTGGAATTGAGAAATGCTGCAATTGTTTTGAGAACGCTCGATCTCAAGTCTTCGTTTTTTCGCTCTTGTCTAACATCCCATTGCAGGGTACTTTTGTATTCGAGGGTAGGGCTTTCTGATAGTTTGATTAGTTCTCCTATCGACCTAAAATCACCTATCTTACGAAAAGTAGTCAGAAAACGTCGTAGTTTCCGTTCTTCAATTTGTTTTTCTAGAACCTCTTTACTGTCGGCAGCATCAATTACAGTTCTGTTAATAACGGCAATATACTGTCCCCAATAATTTTTTTCTAAATCCTCTATATTTTCATCAATCCACTGCTCATTTTGGACATTTCCCCAACGATTAAAATATGCGATCGCTTGTTGGATTGATTGGTGCAATGTCTCAAATACGTTTCCCCGCATATTTTTAGAGATATAATCCCAAGCCCCCATTTTCAAGGCATTTCTACAATCTGTAACAGTATCGTTAGCTGTTAATATAATTACAACTGAAGAAAGATTTAGCTCTTTTACCTGCTCAACAATCGTAAAACCGCTATCATCTTGCTCCATTCGCATATCGGAAATCAAAACATCAAATGATTGGTTGAGCTTTTGAGTTGCTTGGGCAGCGCTCGAAGCTGTTGCAATGTTTTTATAGCCGAAATCCTGTAACCATACCATTAATTCCTCCATAAATCGAGGATTATCTTCGACTAAGAGCAAATGGATATTTTCAGTTAGCATCTATTTAATATACCTCGTATTATTTTCGATTAAAACATAATTGTTTTTTAGAGATTAATTCATACATAACTTTCTAGTTTTTCATTATTTCTCATA
>JANNFJ010000314.1:0-1859 GCA_031379725.1 Calothrix sp. OTE_75_metabat_31 | reverse complement strand
CTCCCCTTGGGAGAAGGAAATCTTGCATATCCTTAATAAGGTTGGTGTAGGAGATATCAAGAATGCGAAATTTTGCTTTTTGTGCAACCATTTCTTTGTGCTGTATCTTCAAAAAAATATGTCATCTACCCCCAAATTATTAAGTGACCCATTTTTACAACTCCCTACTGCTAATTCGGTACGTGTTGTCTGGTTTACCGAGTTTGCAGGTTTGCAACATATTGTTAACTACGCAGAGAATCTAAATCAATCTGTTACGGCGACTACAACTAAACTTAGTCGCACCCGTGAAGACCAAAAATCGCGGGTCGGCAACCAAACCGAAGATGGAAAAGTTTACCAACAAGTTAGCACTCGTGATATTTGGAGACACGAAGCAGAAGTAACGGGGTTGAGTCCTGGCAAACGGGTAATTTATCAGGTTAAGAGCATGGATGATGATGGTATAAGTATAAGTAGCAATATATTTACCCTTGCAGCCGCACCAAGTTCCAATACTCCTATGAAGATTTTGCTTACTTCCGACCACCAAATCAAGCCGATGGTTGCTGCAAATTTGCAAAAAGTAGTTGAGACGGTTGGACAGGTTGATTGTGTCTGGTTTGCAGGTGATTTAGTTAACGTCCCCGACCGTGCCAGCGAATGGTTTGATGACAATCGTGGCAATGCTTTTTTCCCTTGTTTGCAAGGTTTGGGGAAATATGAAATGGATTGGAATGGTCAGAAGATAACTTATACCGGTGGCGAAATTATCCAACATGCGCCGATGTTTACTTGTATTGGCAATCATGAAGTGATGGGGAGATTTGCACGGCAAGATAGTTTAAATGGGGAATTTGATGATACTGTCCCTCGTGATATTGCGCGTAAGTTATATGGAGAAGAATCCTTAAAAAATAATTCTTTTAATACCGATACATACGAAGAAATTTTCACGCTTCCTGAAAGTACGGGAGGGAAGACCTACTATGCAGTAACTTTTGGTGATGTGCGCTTAGTGGTTCTTTATGCTACGAATATGTGGCGTTTCCCAAATAAAGATGATGTCAGTAAGGGTAAATATGGAGAAGCGAAAGACGATTTAGAAAAGCCGGAAAATTGGGGTTACGGACAGATGATTTACGAACCAATTGCGAAAGGAAGTAATCAGTATCAATGGTTGGAGGCAGAATTAAATAGTTCAGAATTTAAAGCAGCGAAGTACAAAGTTGTGATGTTTCACCATCCACCGCATACCCTTGGTGATAATATTATTCCGGCTTATACTGACCCAGTACAAATTATTGAACGCGATGACAAGAGTAATATTAAAAATGTGCGGTATGAGTATCCTTTGGATGCAGATTATTTGATTCGAGATGTTATTCCATTGTTAGAAGCAGCAAAAGTACAGTTAGTATTTTTTGGACATTCACATTTGTGGAACCGCTTTGTCAGTGAATCAAAAATGCATTTCCTAGAAACTTCTAATGTTGGTAATTCCTACGGCGCAGCCTTTGGAAGTCGCAAGCGTGATAATGTTCCGGTGATGGGTAGTGATAATTATATCGAAATTGGCGACCCGAATGGGTTGCAACCAGTAATACCAGCAATTAGTCCTTTATTAGGTGAAGATGGGAAGGAGTTGCCTTATATTTCGAGTAATGAAATTACGGTTTTTAGTATTTTTGATACGAGTACAGGTGTAGTTAGTAGCTATCGGTTTGATACTCGTCAGGTTGATGGGGATGTAGTTAAGTTCGATGAATTTAAGTTGACGTAGGTTGGGTGAAGCGCAACGCAACCCAACATTTCCATGAACCAAGTAGTTAATATTCTTAATTCTGACCTTTTCGAGAAGGCTAGAATCCGGGTTTCTT
>JANNFJ010000297.1:0-1619 GCA_031379725.1 Calothrix sp. OTE_75_metabat_31 | reverse complement strand
TGCATAACTCGCTCTACAGTGATTTAATTTTTTCAGACACGATTAAAATTGCTATATGAATTTAAAAACATACATTGATTTTATATAAATTTTACATATATCATACATAAGCAATGGGTTTCTACCTTCGGATGCAAAAGCTGTTTTTAATATTACTTTCCTACATAAGTATCACTCCCCTAGTAGCATTGGCACAATCGACACCCCCATCGGGAGTCACAATTCCCCCCGATACACCGGGCAAAATCGAAGAAACTTTACCCCAACCATCACCAAAGCCGCTTCCCACACCATCTACACCAATCCCCATACTCCCATCATCCCCACCAGAAAATCTACCCGACACAATTTTTCCTAGTGGTGAAAGTTTCTTTATCAAAGAAATCCAAGTTAAAGGCTATTCTGTTTTAGAAGACGAAATTATTAAGTTAAAACAGCCCTTAGAAAATAAAAAAATTACATTTGAGCAATTATTACAACTGCGATCGCAAATCACTGAACTCTACATTAAAAAGGGCTACATCACCAGTGGTGCATTTATTCCCAACAATCAAGATGTCGCTAGTGGTGTAGTGCAGATCCAAGTTGTGGAAGGGGAACTCGAAGGAATTTCAATTTTAGGGTTACAAAGATTGCAACCTGCATACGTGCGTTCCCGAATTAAGCGCTTTGCAGTCAAACCATTGAATAAAAATAGCCTTGAAGAAGCACTGCAATTATTACAACTTGACCCTGTAATTAAACGAGTCAATGCTGAGTTAATCGCAGGTAGCACCTCCGGAAGCAATATTTTACAAGTGAAAATTACCGAATCCCCAGCATTCCACGCTGGGGTTATCTTTGCAAATAACCAATCAGCTAGCGTGGGTTCAGAACAAGGGAGTGTTTTTGTTGCTCACGATAATGTATTGGGGTTTGGAGATGAATTTAGTGCCGACTATGGCATTACTGAAGGCTTAAACATTTACAATTTAAATTATTCTATTCCCTTTAACGCTTTAGATGGAACTATTGGGGTTCGCTACAGCAACAGTGGTAGTCGCATTATTGAAAGCGAATTTCGTAGCTTGAATATCCGCAGCGAAGCCGAAACTCTTTCTTTTAACCTCCGTCAACCAATAGTCTACACCCCAGACAGGGAATTTGCGCTATCGTTAGCATTTGATTTACGGCGCAGTCAAACCTTCATACTTAATGATGTCCCCTTCTCTTTTACCCAAGGACCCGAAGATGGAGAATCAAAAGTTACAGTAATTCGCTTTTCCCAAGATTGGTTACAACGAAATCCTAACACTGTCCTCGCAGCGCGATCGCAATTTAGTTTTGGCATAGGTGCATTGGATGCAACCGCGAACGATAGCGGTACTGATGGTCGTTTTTTCTCATGGGTGGGACAATTTCAATGGGTACAACGGCTATCTCCCCGCATCTTGATGCTTGCTAAAATTAACACTCAACTTACACCTGATTCCCTACTTTCGCTGGAAAAGATTAGTATTGGAGGAGTTGACACAGTGCGAGGTTATGGTCAAAATCAACTTGTTGCTGACAGTGGAGTAGTTGGAGGTTTGGAAGTTCGTATTCCCCTGGCATCAAATGTGGAAACCTTACAGTTATTG
>JANNFJ010000287.1:0-2532 GCA_031379725.1 Calothrix sp. OTE_75_metabat_31 | reverse complement strand
CGAAGATTGCCGTTACCTGATGCCAAAACTTCGGTAAAATCAGGATGGGGAATTGTTGGACGCAATACTAACCGCACGTTAAGATGTCCGCTAGCTTGTTCAATATCGTCATTTTCTGGATAAAAACTAACAACAATATCCGACCATCGACGCTGGGGACGAATGTAACTTTCAGAATCAGGTTCGCGTTTTTCGAGTTCTTGTAATACTTGTTCTGCTGAGTATCCACGTTTTAAAGTGTCTCGCTTGATTTTCCAATTTGCCCGTAACGGTTCGGGAGGTGCTAAATATACCTTTACATCATAACAATCCCTCGCCGCACGGGTTGAATAACCGAGTAAACCTTCAACAATTACAAATTTTCCCGGTTTAATATACTCAGGTGCATCAAAACTACCTGTTTTATGGTTATAAATTGGTTTCAAGATTGGTTGTCCCATGCGTAACAGCGACAGATGCTGCTGCATAATGTCAACATAGTTGCAATCTGGGTGAAGCGCAGTAATACCAATTTCTGCACGCTGCTTGCGGTCATATCTATGATAATCATCGGTACAAATCACCGTCACATTCTCAGTCCCCAGTACCTGGGCAATTCCTTTCGTTAACGTTGTTTTCCCAGCAGCGCTATCACCCACAATACCAAGTATGATTGGACGGCTCATTGTACTTCTCCCGGATTATGCAGAATGTTTATTTATTATTTGTATTCTAGTTTACCAAATTTATAAAAAACAAAACTTGGTTTTATGACAAAAATTCCCTAATTAATCAAACTTTACGCCCGAATATTAATTTAAATTAATATAAATGGATGCTTTTGAACGTTTGAAAAGATTTATATCATTTTTATAGTTATTAACAATTATTGACATGATAAATATTTATTGGTTTGATGAAGTATTTGCTTCTATTTAAATAGAAAACTACTAGTCTGTATCATTGATTTTGATGGTAATAATAATTACCACTCCAGACACAGAGTACACAGAGTAAGAGTTGGGAGAGATTTTAATCTTTTTGAGAAGAACAGAATCCGGGTAACTCCTGCGAAACCCGGATTCTGAACCTCTCGATCGGGTCACAATTAATAAAATACACCTTTTCCCCCTTCCCCCTCTTTATGCAAACAATCCTCTTCCTTTGCACTGGCAATTACTACCGCAGTCGCTTTGCCGAACACTTATTCAACCATCTCGCAAAACTGCACAATCTCGATTGGCAAGCAGATTCACGGGGTTTAGCAGTTGAACGGGGTGCTAACAACGTCGGGGCAATTTCTCACTATGCATACTCTGCGTTAGCAGAACGTAACATAGTACTACTCAATGACGAACGGTTCCCCCAAGCAGCACAGTTACAAGATTTCCAGACATTTACTAAGGTAATTGCCCTATCGGAGTCCGAACACCGTCCTTTGATGGTGGAACGATTTGGCGAATGGACGGATAATATAGAGTATTGGCTAGTTCACGATATCGATAAAACTTCTGCTGATGAGGCTTTAGGACAAATCGAGATAAATGTTATACGGTTGATTGAGGAGTTAAAAAGTTAGAAGTTCTCACGACTCCCAGCAAGCAAAACCAATAAATAACATTACCCATTTACCCTTTCCCCCTTCTCCAAAAAACACATGGCTACAACACATTCATTTGCAATACTTGCTGCTGTTCCCGAAATGCATTTACTCTCCGGAATGGAGACGATCGGCAAGTTGGAAAATGAATTAAACGAAACCGTCAAAATTGCCCTTGGTTGTATGGATTTTGAGGTATTTCGTGAAATCGATCAGTTACGTGCCGAAAAAATAGTTGAAGTATTTATTTATGCTTCTGACCCAGAGGGAGACCAACCCTTAAATCCGTCCGCATCCTGGAAGGCCTTGTATATCGGACATGTCAATTCTCGAAATGGTCGATACCCCGGTAAATCTCAGTTTCGTCCACCTGCTACCGTTGATGATAAACCCCGATGGGCTGTTTTTTGGGAAATCCAAGAATTGAAACGTCTCAAAACACCCATTGCGATCGCATCCTTAAAAGCAAAAGGCAAAAAAACCAATCTCAATCCCCGCTTTATTCCCGAAAGTCCAACTTTAATCGAATATCTGTAAACGTCAGCAAACAATATCCAAAATCGACTTGACACAACGTTGCCAACGTATTACATTGTAGTACGCTAGGATTAGTTTAAGTACAAAATCTCGGAAATCTATTTTAAAACACCACTATCTGTAGGGTTGCTAATCCCTGACGTTAAGTAAAAAAATCGTTATCCTGGAAACAGTATATAAAAAACACCTGCTTTCTTGTTTGCATTTTTCTTCATCTTTTCTACTGTGGCAACTTCCATGCAAGTCGTTTACAGTACATAATTGTTGCAGCACATTTCTCGAATGATTGACTCGATAGCTCCAAAGCGTGCGATACAACCCAAATATGGATTTTGATTATTATAGAGGCAATGACGGCTCTGCCGAAAATAGAAATCGTCACAACCTGCTTGCTAGCGGTTGGCGACCATTTCGCC
>JANNFJ010000280.1:0-4838 GCA_031379725.1 Calothrix sp. OTE_75_metabat_31 | reverse complement strand
CGCATAATTAATTTCTACCAGATGTCTAATACATTTTAAAGCTTTCGTAGGTTAAGTGTCTCGCTTGACCCAGGAAAGCTAACTGGATAGGGACAATGACAGGCAAAATGCCTATCCTACGGGTCGGGGCAATTTTTGGGATCTATCAAATAATTTTGGTTATAAATATGAATACAAATCTTGATGTAATTAGCTTACAGCTAGATTCGACTTTAAATGATTTACCACTTTGGAATACAAGCCTCGATCTTAATAATCTGGTAAGTAGTTTAACACGATGCTTTGAAAATGAGTCTTTAATGCCAGGGATTCTACTAACAAACAATCAGCGCTATGTTGGAATGATTTCACGACGAAGATTTTTTGAGTTTATGAGCCGTCCTTATAGTTTAGGCTTATTTGCAGAGCGATCAATCGCTAATCTTTACGATTTTATTCAACCAGAGATATTTGTATTGTCAGCTAATACAACTATTATCAATGCCACACAACTAGTTTTACAGCGAAGCTTTCAACTGGTTTACGAGCCAATTATAGTAAAAAATCAACAAGGAAAGCATCAATTACTTGACGTTCAGCAGTTACTTTTAGCCCATTCTAAAATCCAAGTATTAATACTTACACAACTCCAACAAGCACAAGTACAATCTCAGATTGCTGACACAGATTTGCGCGAAACTGAGCAAAAATATACAAAGTTGTTAGAAGAAAGTAAACAAGTAGTACGCAAACAGTTAGTGACGAGTTTGAATGCTGAAATCAATAATCCAGCTAAATTGGTTATTGGTAATTTGGTTCATACTAATCGCTATATTCAAGAGTTACTTCAACTTGTAAATTTGTACCGTAAATACTATCCGCAACCAGTAGAAGAAATTCAAGCATTTGTTGGAAAAGCTCCATTTGATTCGATTAGTACCGAACTTCCCAAACTTTTGAGTTCGATTAAAGATAATGCCAAGCGGATTCAAACTTCTGTTCGTTCGTTAAATGATGATTTGAAAGGTGAGGTTCCGACATTACAGCAGTAAGGAATGGCATGAGAATGAAAGCGCTGTATGTAAGCTGATGTGCAGCTAAATTATATAAGCCAAAAATGTAAAATCATGGTAGTGCGGGCATCTTGCCCGCATCCTTGTATAAAATAGGACTTACGCAAGAAAATTTTGTCATGCTGTTAGCGAAGCGTTCCCGTACCCCTCCGGGGAAGCAAGCAACACGCAGTGTGCCCGTAAGGGCTTAGGGTACAGAACGAAGTCTAAAGTGGTTCTAGAAATTTGAAAGCAATTGAATGAGCATCAGCGTCGGCAACACCTAATGTTTTGAGAATGAGTTTAGCTATATGCTCAGGGTAATCTAGTTTTGCATGTCCGGATACAATGGTACGCATCGCCATTAGTCCCGTTCCCAAAATTAGATCGATTGCTGCCTGCTGGTTATCAACCTGAAAACGCTTGAGTCGGATACCTGCCTCTAAATCTGTCAGCACTCCTCTTTCAATGGTTTCGCTTAATGGGGCTGCCACTAATCCTATTCTGACAATCACCCATCCCCAAGTCGAGTCCCGAATTGATTGATGTAAAAATTGACGAATAGCGATCGCCATTCGTTCGGCAGGGTCATCAATTCCAATCGACTGTGCCCAAATATTTTGATTCATGTCGTCACTTAGGGATGCAGCAACCGCTTTGAGTACATCCTCTCGTGTTTGGAAATAGTTATAGAAAGTTCCCCTGGCAACTGCCGCTTCCGCAATGATGTCGTCGATAGTAACGGAAGAAGCTTCTTTGCGAGCAAACACTCGATAGGCTGCTTCAATTAGACTTGCTCTTGTCCATCATGGGGGTGCTGGGACAACATCTGCTGGTTTCAGGGCTGGTGTTCCTTCTATTGTCATCCCCTTCTTTGGCGATCAGTTTTTTTGGGGTCAGGGCGTAGCCGAATTGGGGGTTGGTCCAAAACCGATTCCACGTAAGCAATTAACGGTTGAAAAACTTGCACAAGCCATTCAAAAAGCTTTGACCGATAGAACCATGCGTCAGCGTGCTGCCAGTTTAGGAGCGAAAATCCAAGCCGAAGATGGAATTAAAAGCGCAGTTGCGATTGTAGAGGAAATCGCAAAATACGGTGCAACCGACCGATGACTTTCAAACTAAGCTTTGAATGTCAGCACTGGACTCAATCGCGCTACGACATCTACCATTCCCGCTTCCACTTGTATATCGATTACAGATTGTATCGGCTTATACGCTGCTGGTGCTTCTTCAATACGACGTTCGTCGCGTAAAGTAATGCAATCTACCCCTGTTAGTCCGAGTTCAGCCTCACTATACGATGCACCGTTACGAGTAAGTTCAAACCGAGAATACACCCTTCCCGCACCGTGAGAAGCTGAGTTGCAAAATACCGGATTGCTTTTACCAACACACAGATAAGAATAAGCACCCATTGAACCTGGGATAATTACAGGTTGTCCATTGTATGCGGGACATGCACCTTTGCGCGTTACCCATTTTTGGGATTGTAGAGACGTTACATGTAATGTTTCGACATCGGGGGAATGTAACGTTTCGACATTGCTGGGTAATGTAATGTTGTGCGGTAAGTCGTAAATGAGGGGTGCTTCGATATCACCGAAAACTTCGCGCAACCGCAACCGCAGTAATTCAGCTAGTAATAAGCGATTCATAAATCCGTAATTTGCTGCCGTAGCTTCGGCTTGCAGGTAACTTGCAACTAGTTCGGGGTGGGAATGTGCTGACAGGGGAAATATTTGTGATTCAGGATATTTTACACCAGGAGTCCAGGTGGCTTTTGCGCGATCGCGCCACGCACTACCGATGTATTTACCAACATTGCGCGAACCAGAGTGAATCATAAAAGCTAGTTGCCCTTCTTTGATTCCCCACATATGCGCTAAGGTGCGATTTTCGACCTTATCAACACGCTGGATTTCGACAAAGTGGTTACCAGAACCAATTGTTGCCAAACCACCATCGCGCACCAATCCCCCATCAAGAACGAGTTCTGAGGGTGCGAGTTTCCAATTACCATTCATCGAGCCATCCAATAAAATACGGTCAACTTCGCCTGCTAACTGTGTAAAATCTGACTTCTTGAAACTTCCCGTTGGTGCGTCGAGAATTGCATCGAGCCAGCCAATAACACCATGATCAAATAGCGATCGCATCGCATTTGCCGTCATTGTGACATCACGAGTACCGAAAAAATAATCGCCTTTCATCAATTCGACGAAGCTATGGCGCTTTTCGAGAAATTGATCGATGGTCAAATCTGCTACATGCAATCGCATCCCACAATTTATATCCGAACCGACAGCCGCAGGAATCACCATGCCTTGGGTTTCTACAATCGAACCTATAGCAATACCCGCATCACCAGGGTGAAAGTCGGGTGTGGCACAAGCACGACAGACACATCCACCACCTGGATGTTGGGTCGAAGCTAAGTTTGCCAGTTGCTTGAGTGCTTTGGCTTCGATTGGAAACCCTTCAGGTAAAAGCACTTCGGCAATAGGTATATTTTCCTTGGCTTTATTTAAGCGTACTGAATAAGTGCGATTTTTGTAACTAACATCCAATCCCTGCCGCGACAAGGCACGCAGGAGACGCTCTAAATTTTTAGGCTGCATGAATCTCTAATATCAATTGATGAGTATTAAGAAACCGAGTGCAATTAAAGTTAAAAAACTTTAATTGTACTCATATTTCAAAACTCAATTTTTGGTTTGAAGCGTTTGAGACAGAGGATCAGCAGCCGCGTCTCGCATAGTCTAAATATATAGTCCCCTTGGGAGATAGGAGAATCTAGATGAAGACAGATGAGTTATTGTTACTAATATTCTATAACTTTGTAAACATATTATCTATCTGATTGACAAGTATTTAAATTTCCTATATAAGTTTTTACCTAACCTTTAAATAGATAATTCGACAATTAGTCACCTTACTTATTAAAACCTTTAAAATGAAAAGTCGATTTTGCCAGGTTGTACCTACTCATTTTTCGGCAATAGTCACAACAGTTATAGTTTTACTCGCTGCGGTGCAATTGCCAGTTCGTGCCATCACATTTATTAATCAACGTGCATCTTTGGGTAGTAATGACAAAATAGATTGGTCAAGTTTGGGCACAGTTAATCCTTTTCATCGTTTACCAAACTCGTTTTCGGCGAAATCTGTAGCAGGTCGTCAATTTAGTGTTACGATACCAAGCTTTTTTGGCAATCCTCAACCGTTAGTTTTTCAAACATTACCTGCACCCGGCATTGAAACTAACTTTGCTCGCAGTGATTATATTTTGTTTACGGGATTTACAGATAGTAAATTTCCTGGAGGGACAAACACTGCATTGTTAACTATAGTTTTTGACAAACCCGTGAAAGCTGCTGGAACGCAACTTGCCTTAGCATATACATCAAAACCTTATAATGCGCTGCTTTCGGCTTTCGATAGTGATAATAATTTATTGGCTACATTCTCAACCCCAGGAAACTCCTCGGAAGCTTTAGATAATTCGGCAGCTTTTTTAGGGATTGGCAGCGATACCCCAAATATTTCGCGGTTGGTTTTTAGGACTTCGGAAGCGAACAGTCCTTTTGGTATCAATGAGGTGAGTTTTGTCGCTGTTCCCGAATCGAGTGCAGGTCTGGGTTTACTTGCTTTTGCCATATGTGGTGGTTTGATGTTGAAACGCAATAATCCTAGAAGGAGTCGATGAAGTGCGATCGTAGGGGCACGATATTATCCATTGGTGTCAACTTAAGCTCAAACGCTTACCCCACGGTTCTTTTACCCCACCCCTTAATCCCCTCCCCG
>JANNFJ010000880.1:0-5015 GCA_031379725.1 Calothrix sp. OTE_75_metabat_31 | reverse complement strand
GACGTGTGTACCAAAGGCGACGAAAGTTTGGGTCATTGGGGTCACGAGACGGAATTGACTGCGCCTGTTGGTTTAGTTTCCGTGCTTCTTCCAATTTTCCAGTTTTTCGTGCAATTGATGCAGCCTTAGTTAAATCTCTGTACGGGGGAAAAACTCTCCGGCGTTGACCGAGTGTATATGCTGGTATTAGTTCGCGTTCGACGTATTTATCCAGTTTGTCTAGCACCAAATTGGAAAGTATTGGGCTTACTACTGCACCCTGCGGGACTCCGCTGTAGGTTACGTTGTACTTCCAGTTTTCCAGGTAGCCTGCATCGAGCAAACCCTTAATTAGTCGAATAAAGCGATTGTCGTGGATTTTATCAAGTAGTATTTCTAACAGAATAGTATGGTCTATTCTGTCAAAGCACGCACTGATATCTCCTTCGATAAACCACTTAGTAGCTCGACCTTTTTGGGTAATTTCCTTTAAGGCTGTATGGCATCCGCGTTTTGGTCGAAAACCGTGAGAGTGTTCGCTAAATTGAGGCTCGTAGTAGGCTTCTAATATCGAACGAATTACTTCTTGAAGTAATTTATCTGACCAAGAAGGCATACCAAGAGGTCTTAATTTACCGTTTTTCTTCGGGATATAGGTACGTCGCGCTGGTGTCCATCTATAACGCTCATATTTTAGAGCCTCAATGATGGTATTAATTTTCTCCAGGGACATTCCATCCACTGTTTCCTTTGTAGCACCGGGTGTCATTGCGCCTGCGTTGCTGTTAAGCTTGGCATAGGCACGTAAGTACAAATCTGGGTTATATAGCAGTCGATACACATCTTCTACTGGCAACCCACGTTGTCCGCGTTCACGTATGATGCTCAGTATCGTTTCGGCTGTTCGCATCTCGCGTACCTCTCGATTTCTGTTTCATCTTTATTACCTGTTCTACAACGCCGGAGTAAACGGCTCTCCCGTTTGCCCTGGTGGGGCGTTACTCCCACGACTACTATTAGAACTCCGTCACCATAGGACTCTCGTCCCGTAGGCAATCCCATGTTCCGTCACTGATGAACGTATAAAGAACGACTTAGGTTCCTACTCATATCCTTGAATGAGTTCATTACTCATCGCTCACTGGTCAGGGTGTACCATTAACAAAAGTGGAATTAATGGCTACTAGTGACATCGGTGTACAAACGTGATACCGAAGGATGTGCACGTCCACCTCTAGATATTAGGGTTCAGGCAGTTTAGCTTTAACCATATCGTTCAGGCGTTGCAGAGCCATAACATACACGTTTTCTGTCCCAACTCCGCTTTACGAACATGCTCTTGTCCCCTCGCCCTTTCGGGTCTAGGTAAGTTGTTCGCCTTGGAGTCGATTACCCCGAACTCCAGCCAACTTTGTTGGCAATTCAATCAGTGCGTACCACGGCGCACTGTTACCAGTCATCCGGCTCAAGCCTCAGCTTTCCAGAACGTTTGCCACTGTGTATGGCTTTGTGGCAGGCTTTATGAAGGTGTACGAGATTATCAATATCATCGGTTCCTCCATCCTTCACCTTTTTGATATGATGTGTTTCGATTTCTTCTCCATTAAACAAGTGTTCACCGCATATTGGGCAATGCCAGTTTTGTTTCTCGGCAATTTGGTAAAGTTTTGAACCTTTAATCCAACGGGTTTTTCCGTACCGAGTGCCTCTATCTTGCCAATATTTGTGCAGTGTAGGGTCATCTGGTGACGCTTTATCTTTAACTTTGATATGGCGTTGGATAGGAATTTTTGACAGTTCGGCGAGATAAATCTTTTTCGATTTACCTCTTCTGTCTTGGATGGTAGTAGCAAATTTTCTGCCACCTTTAAGGCGGTGGAAATATTTTCTTAACACCCATCTTTTCCTCCTTTTAAGATGTCTTCTAAGCGCCCATTTGTAAAGCGCTCTCCATATTTGATAATCAAAGTATGAGAAGACCTCTTTGCTGACCCCAAACCTGTAGTAGTTACCCCATCCTCTAATTATTGGATTGAGTTTGGCTATAACATTTTCTGGGGATATATGAGGATTGTTTCTTAGCCAAAGCCTGATTTCTTTGAGTTTGGCTATAACTTTCTCTTTTTGGGGCTTTATTAGACATTTACCTTTATAATGTCTGATGTTGAAGCCGAGAAAATTAAACCCGTCTTCAACATTGACAGTTTTGGTTTTGTCATGATTAAGCTCCAATCCCCTATTATGAAGCCAACCCTCAATGTAGGGTTTGATGTAGTCAATATCCTCTTTCTTCCTGGCGGTAATTATGAAATCATCGCAGTAACGGATAAAGCCATATCTTGACCGTATCCTTGCCCGCCGTCTTTTTACCCACATTTTCTTGGGTAATTCTTCGCACAGATAGTAGCAGGTTAGAGAAACTACGTAGCATCAATTTCATCAGGCTACGTACCTTATTCCACTGACCATTCTGGGTTGCACGGTATATTCTTTGTCTCAGGTTCCGTACATGCTTCAAAACTGCCTTCCAATTAATGGAAGACCAATCTCGAAGATGTCCGTTGACTCCGATTCCTTCGCAGGCTCTATCTTTCATCAAAGTTTGGAACTTTTACAATGTTATTTACCGTTTAAGACCAGTCAGAAGTTTGCTGTATTTTCAACATGAGGTAATATTTCAACCCCTATCCGTGGCGTTACCCCCGGCATTCGCTTTTTCTGACCTCCCTTACCCCCCTGGTATTTCCGTCTTCCTTACGGTTGACCTACTTGCAATAAATTTTGCAAGAACTATTGGGGTTTACCATGTTTCATACGTAGTACCTTCGTTTGGGTGGGTTCCGTCAATACCCCGATGGGAGCGTTGTTCTTCACTGTCAAAGCCGAGACAATCTTTGACCCGTCCCATTTACCATTTTGGTTAGAGTGTTGTCAGTACCGTTGGCAGCAGGGCGCTGCTTTCACTCTTCATTGAATTACGAGGCTTATAACGGTTCACTTATCGTTAACCCAAATCCAAACTTCCCCTTGCCCCCAGTTGAGCGGTACTCTCGTCTGGCAAAGCTTTCGTGGTCTGTACTCCATCGGGTTCATTACTTACTACCGAAGTGACCGGGGTCAGTGACCCTTTTACGCGGGGACTGGGAGGAAGAAATCCCAGGAGGAGACGGCTCCTCAGTCAAATACGCTACTGCGTCTACGCACAACTTCATGTCGCGCATCTCGGCTCAATACCCATAAGGATTAAAGTCTACAGGGCTGAACTCAAATCTACATAAGTCATGAGGTTCATAGCTTCTTTGTGTAGGTCTTATTGCACCTTTTCTGCGATTCATACTGCTTTGACTATCGCTAGTCAAAGCATAATAAGCACCTAAAATCAACTCTTCCGTTTCCTCCCAGCCTATACATTCATCGGTAATTGAAACACCGTATTTTAATCGACTTAGCTCGTCAAAAATCTGTTGATTTCCCTCATACAAATTGGATTCCAGCATCAGTCCAATAATTGAGGTATTTCCCCCCACAATTTGTTGAAGCACATTTTTAAACACCCCTCCCTGTTGTGTATAATCTTTTTTGGAATTGCTATGGCTACAGTCAATCATAATGTTTTGGCATAAATTCAGTTCTGCTAATTTTTCTTCTACCCATTTCACTGTTTCAGCATCGAAATTAGGCTTATTGTTACCGCCACGTAAAATAATATGGCTGTAGAAATTTCCTTTAGTTTTCAAGATACTGATCTGCCCCATTTGGTTAATTCCTAAAAACTGATGAGGGGATCTGGAAGCCTGTATTGCATTCATAGCCACCTTTATATTGCCATCGGTACTATTTTTGAACCCCAATGGTACAGACAGCCCACTTGCCATTTCACGGTGAGTTTGGGACTCGATTGTGCGAGCTCCAATAGCAAACCAAGAAATTAGATCAGAAATGTACTGAGGTATGATAGGGTCGAGCGCTTCTGTAGCAACAGGTAATCCTAATTCAGCAATGTGTATTAGCAACCTACGAGCCGTAAAAAGACCTTTTTCAATGTTAAAAGAGTTATCTAAAAAAGGGTCATTAATTAATCCTTTCCAACCCACAGTGGTTCTGGGTTTTTCAAAGTAAACCCTCATCACTAACAGCAGCCCATCCTTAACTCTATCGGCAAGCACTTTAAGTTTTGCTGCATATTCTTCAGCAGCTTTGACATCATGAATAGAGCAGGGACCCACCACAATAATTTTTCTGTGGTCTTTCCCCTCAAGGATATTTGCAATCGCCAGCCGACCGTTCATAACTGTTATAGCAGCAGACTCGGTTAAAGATAATAGCTGTATAAGTTCAATTGGCGAGAGTAGAATCTGTAAAGACTCAATACGAGTATCAATAATGTTCTTTATGTTTTTTATGTCCATTGTTTCCTGCTTATTTTGATGTGTTCCGACTCCAAGACAAAGCTTGATCAAAGCAGTATTCTTGGATTCTTACTCAGTTAAAGTAGAGGTAAAAAGAATGACAACAAAGTTTTATACCCGAACGGAGGTATGTTCTTTGTTTTTATGCCATTTTTTTCCTTCGTTTTTAAAATCACCAATCAATTCTTTATTTTTTGCATCAACCGAAATTACTGGTCGATTCAGTTTCTGAAATTGTTGGGTTTTTTTGTAAATATGTAAAAATTGCTCATTACGGTTTGCAATTGCCCCATCCTGATAGAATATGTAACTGATCTCTTAATGATTAGGGGCTGGAAACCGCTTTTTAAAGGAGAAGGCGTATGATGTTGCTCCATGTTGGCGCAGGTACTCTAGCCGTTGTTTTGACTCATTAACATCGGGAAGTTGTCCGCTCTGAATCCACCAGAGAACTAGCGTTGGCGAATCAGATTTTTCAAACCACCGCCGACCGTCACGCATCACAACTGCATGTTGAGAGCGATACACATAATTGGATAGAGCTTCAACAGATTCCCAAACCGAAAGGTTGAAAAGAATATGCTCATCTGGGTAAGCGCAAACGCCAGTGTTATCGCCAGTGGCTTC
>JANNFJ010000256.1:0-3422 GCA_031379725.1 Calothrix sp. OTE_75_metabat_31 | reverse complement strand
CAAGGTTCGATTTTAGTGGGAACTTTAGCGCGGGTTGTGTTAGGTTCAGCTTTAAAATCGTCGGTTGTTAGCGTCCATCCTTTGGTCATAATTGGCTGGCTGGGTTTGGTAATCACCGCGTTAAATTTAATGCCTGCGGGACAGTTAGATGGTGGTCGCATTGTTCAGGCAATCTATGGACGTAAAATTGCTGGTAGGGCAACAATTGCAACTTTGATTGTACTAGCGTTAGTTTCGTTGGGCAATCCTCTAGCAATGTATTGGGCAATTGTGATTTTATTTTTGCAACGTGATTTGGAACGTCCGAGTTTGAATGAAATTACTGAACCCGATGATGCAAGGGCTGCATTAGGTTTATTAGCGTTATTTTTGATGATTGTAACGCTATTACCTCTAACCCCAGCTTTAGCTGGAAAATTGGGAATTGGTTAATTACGTAGGATAGGCATCCTGCCTGTCAATGAAATCACGTAGGATAGGCATCCTGCCTGTCGTCCAAGAATAAATTAAGGTGCGTTACGCTGTCGCTAACGCACCCTACACTTAATCAAAATCAGTAATTAACATTTGCCATTCGATAATAATGTTTTTGGCTATCGTTAATTGAGATAACTCTGTTGTTAAAGGCAAATCGAGTTGCAACGAATCGGTTGTTGGTAACTGGTTCAATATCTTGGTTACCTTATATTCCCCAATATTGGGTGCGGGTGAATTTTGGGCATAAACGTCCGATGCACTCAATAATTTACCTTGTGCGGTGACAATTTCCAACGGTTGCGGGTGAGAAAATTCTGCAACACCAGGAAAACCGATTAATCTCAGATTAATATCTTCTGACAGTCCCGGATTTTTGACTTTGTAGAGAACAACTTGCCAAGCATGTCCGGTATTATCTTTTATTGATACTTGTGAGTGATAGCGTAAAACCCCAGGTGCTTCGTGATGTTGTCGAAGTATAGCAAAGGCAGCCGGTGCGGATAATCCGAAAGTAATTAATATAACAATAATGCTGAAAATGCTAAAGGACAGCAGCTTTGGCAATATACGTCGAAGTTTCAAATTATTGAGGAATACCCCGATACAGAGCGAAACTAGTCCTTCAACCATCATAATCCGCGAATCCTAGATTTTTTTCTATTAATATATACTAAAAACGGGTTATAACTGTATTTTTAAACAAGCGTCAAATCTTTAAGATGCTTCCTTCGCTACTCATGACAAAAGTCTAGATTTTACCCGTTTGCAGTCTAACGGAATTAGACAGTGATTAGGAAACGTGATATATCGCGTCTCTACATTATGTCCCGATTAATAAATAAGTTACCATTTTCCCCTTGCCTTTAATTTCGATTTCACCGCGTTTTTCTAAAATAAATTGTTCACAGATTAAATTATAGGTTGCTTCTGATACTTGAATTTTTCCAACTAAGCCGTGAGATTCCATCCGACTGGCAATATTAACCGTATCTCCCCAGAGGTCGTATGTAAACTTTTTAATACCGATTACACCAGCAACCACAGAACCGCTATGGATACCAATGCGAATATTGAAGTCGAGGTGGTTGTCTATGTTAAATTGCGCGATCGCACGTTGCATATCGAGTGCCATTTGCGCGATCGCATGTGCATGGTCAATACGACGACTGGGTAAACCACCAACTACCATGTAGGCATCACCAATGGTTTTAATCTTTTCTAAACCGTACTTCTCGCTGAGTCTGTCGAAAGCTGAAAATATTTGATTGAGCAATTTTACGAGTTGAATCGCACCTAATTGCGCGGAAATTTGCGTAAATCCCACAATGTCGGCAAACAGAACCGATACGTCGTTAAAATCTTCGGCAATGTTACCGGGATTTTTCTTGAGTTGGTTTGCGATCGCTTCTGGCAAAATATTCAATAATAATCGTTCGGTTTGTTCCTGTTGGCAGCGAAGTGCTGTCTCCACGACAACACGCTGGGTAATGTTACGAAAAATACCACGTGTCGCTACCGGTTTGCCATCTTCAAACTTACAATTAACGTTACCTTCAAGAATAATTTGCTCGCCATTTTTTGTTAAAAATGTAGTTTGCATTTGTTCAATTTTTTCACCCGATAATATGCGGTAAAATAATTGCCGACAGTGGACTTGAAACTCAGGCGCAATAATATCAAATATATTCAAATTGGCAATATCATCTTCACTATATCCTAAAGTTTCGCGCCAAGCTCGATTCACATATATAAACTTTCCGTAAGAATTTACCGATTGAATCAAATCGTTAGCATTTTCAAACAAGTCTCGATAGCGTTCTTCACTTTCTAATAACGCTTCTTCTGCCTGTTTCCGCTTCATAAATTCAGCGATTTGGCTGCCAATCGAAACCATCATTTGCAGTAAATCGACATCGGGGGGTTGTACTTCCCGGCTCAAAAAAGTCATAACTCCAAATATGCGATGATCGTCTGCAATGGGGAACCCAAATGCAGCATGTAATCCCGCTGTTTCTGCCACTTGCGAACGTCGTAAATCTCCATCATCGACGATATCTCGCACCCACAATGGAGAACCCATAACCCAAATTCGACCGGGTAATCCAATTCCTGTAGTGTATACAGTTTGCCAGGTTACTGACTTAAACTCGCGGACTGCAACGGTGCGTGATGACCATATTTCTACGCATCGAAGTACTGGATTGTGTTGATATCGTGGTGTAGGCGTAATGTATTGGTTAGGAGTCCATAATTCTCCTAAATCCCATCCTAAACTCTCGCAAATCGTTCGTAAAATTTCGGGAATTGCAGCTTTAATAGTGACTGCTTCTGATAAAATCCCTGTGATAGCATATTGAGCGCTATTGCGTTGTTGCCTGCGTTGTCGAGTTGTAATATCCCGACCAATATAAACAATATCTTCCAAGCCTTCAATTTTTTTATCGATTACCGAACAAGAAAAAGCTACTAGTAATTTTTCTTTGGTTTTAGTTCGACAAATAACTTCTACATTTTGAAAATATTTTTTAAATAGAGTATATTGTTGGATTGCCTGCTGTAGCAATTGATTATCATCAATTATTAGCGAAATCGGCTGGTTAATCAGTTCTTCTTCCCGATAACCGAATAATTCTAAAGCTGCTCGATTTACCCTTTTAATATTGCCGGATTTTGCTGTCACTATCAAAGCATCTGCCATTGATGTGATAACTCTATCCATATAATTTTTATACGATGTCAAAACACTCGATAGCAAGTTTCCTTCATTCGACCGCTGCGTAATTTTTTGCTTAACTAGCATCCTCTCGCTAACATCTTCAATCAAAATAATTATCTGATTTTCAGTTTTAGTTTGACCTTGCCCGCTGAATATATAAATATCAATATATACATTCGGTTGATTTTCTTGACATCGGCAAATACCTTCTAATTCAAATAATTCTTGA
>JANNFJ010000248.1:0-8430 GCA_031379725.1 Calothrix sp. OTE_75_metabat_31 | reverse complement strand
CTGCCGAACATGACGGACTGAGCCAAAATGGAGCAACTGAGGTAGCATGGAATAGCGTTAAAGGTCGTTACTACCAAGGAGATGATGGTAAATGGCAAATCCGCATTGATGATGGTTTCAGAAAGAGTAAAATTGGTGTTGTCGCAGGTGGAAATTAAATTAATCTTCGTATAAGCAAGCTTGTAGGGTGCGTTATCAGTTCTGATAACGCACCTAATTTTATCAAAAATTTGGGTTGAAAACCTCGTCCTTATAGGACGGCTTTTATTAGTATATTTGAAACATGGTTTCAGATAAAGATTTAATGCGCGAAAAGCCCCTCCTCGCAATCAACTTAAGCAATACTGTCAGTACTGTTTAATTTTTACAATAATTACTCACTTGTGGTTTTGTTGGATTTAACCGCATTTTTAAAGCAAAAAATAGCGTGCCTTGAATCTGTTAACCAAACACAACGACGTTTTTTCATTTCATTGTACAATACTGGTTAATTCTTAATATTTTTTTACATTTTCCTCTTGACATATTTAGAACGAATATTTATCCTAAGTATTAGTCTAGTAGGCTTTAAGAGGTAATTAGTAACTTGCTAACAAGTTATGCATACAAGCTTAACCCTAACGTCACGCAATGGGCGAAAATGGACTGCTGGTTAAATATGCTACGCAGTCACTATAACTGGTGTTTAAACGACAGAATATCGCAATATCAGCAACAGTTTATCCAAGGTAATTATTGTGATATTAGGACTCATGGTGAAGCTTATCCTATTACTTGTTTTGTAAGCATTGGTGGAGCAAGTGGAGAACCTTGGAAATTAGATAAAGACTTTGAGGAATCTTATTCTTCAATTGGTGGTGAATATTGTTTAATACCGATTGATCTTAAAAACCCACGTCGTCGTGCTGGGGATATTCAAATAACCGCATTGCCAAGTTTAAAAGTAGCTAGACCTTGGTACGCTGATATTGATTCAACCGTTTTACAGCAGAACGTCAAACGTCTTGATACTGCTTACGAGAACTTTTTTAATGGTAGAGGATTTCCCAAATTTAAAAATCGTAGTAACTTTACTTCTTTTACTTATCAAATGGGAGTAAAGATAGATAGAAATAGAATCTATCTTCCAAAGTTAGGATGGATGCGGTTTTATAATTCTAGAGTGATACCCGCAGGCTTTGTAATTAAAACTGTAACAGTTCGTAAACGACAAGATGGTTGGTATATTTCAGTTAGAATTGAAGATAAAACTGTACCTGATTACATACCTAAACCTTTGCCAGAGGCTTACAAAGTACTTGGTTGCGATTTAGGAATTACTAAACTAGTCCACTTGTCTGATAGATACCAAATTGAGAATCCTCGATTTGCGACTAATAAAAAGACTAAACGAATTCTTAAAATTAGACAACGTAGAGTTAGTCGCAAAGTCAAAAACAGCAAAAACCAAAAGTCGTTAGCGAAAAAAGTTGGGAGGTTACATAAAAAAATTGCCGATGGTCGGCAGGATTATCAATGGAAGGCGGCATCATTAATTCTGGCTCGTAAAGTCGATGTAATTTGTGTAGAAGATTTAAATGTTTCCGGTATGCTACGACGTTGCAAGGTTAAAGTCGATGAAAAGACGGGGCGGTTTTTACCCAACGGACAATCAAGAAAGAAAAGTTTAAATCGCTCTATCTCGGACGCTAGCTGGGGTGAATTGGTTTTAAAAATTGAGTATCTCGCTGCAAAGCAAGGAAAAATTGTAATTAAAATCAATCCCAAATATTCTAGCCTTGAGTGTAGAAATTGCCATCATATTGATAAATCCAATCGTGATGGGGAGAAATTCATTTGCGTTCAATGTGGCTATCATGAACATGCTGATATTGGAGCCGCTAAGATAATTAGAGATCGAACAATTGAATTGATAGAATATAAAAAGGTACACGGGGACTCCGTGAAACCAGAGCCTAAAAACTCTAAACGCCCGAAAAAACGTAAGGAGACATCAGCACGCCCTTGTGGCAAACGTGTTGAGCCTGGGAACCCAACATCTAAGGCAACGCCTGAAACTGGGATACAAGAAGATATAGCCTAAAAATTCTTGTGAATCCTCGTCTTTTCAAGGCGAGGAGAGTCAAAAAAACAATTCCCTGATTCCCGCACTGCCTATTTCTATCGCTAGTGCTGCCAGTAGAAACCCCAAAAGTTGCGTAATAATTACTTCTCCTTCTGCACCAATCCATTTATCAATATTATTTGCCAATCGCAAAAGCAACCAGGTAACAAACATTGCTCCTATAATCCCAGCAATTACACTTACATGTGAGCTTGGAGACTCTGACATTAATAACATTACGGTTGTCAGCGTTCCTGGCCCTGCTAGCAACGGTAAAGCGAGGGGAGTTATGGCTATATCGCGTTCTTGGTCGATGATTGGTGTTTCTAAATCGCCTTTAAGCATCTGTAGCGCAATTAACAACAGCAACAAACCGCCGGCAACCCTTAATGATGCAAAGCTGACATCTAAGTAACTTAAAATAAATTTACCCCCGAAAGCGAATAATAGAAGAACTGCGATCGCTACCAAAATCGCTTTATTAATCACTTTGTTTCGTTGGTCTGGTTCCATCCCCTTCGTCAGCACTAGTACAATAGGAATATTACCCACCGCATCCGCAAGCACAAACACTGCTACAAAAGTTTTAATCAGAATCGACGTATCCACAAGCAAACCAGTTTTATTAGACCTTTGTTACCAAACTAGCTTAAATTCGGAAATAGGGAGTAGGGAATAAGGAGTAGGCAGTGGAAATAAATAAATGACCACTAACCACTGACCATTGACTACTAACCACTGACTACTGACTACTAACCACTAACTATTAATTTTTAATTTTTGACTTTTAATTAAAAACGAATGACTTTTTTGAGTGATGATAATAGTCTAATAATCGACCCCGCATTACTCGACCGTTCGTTTTGGAATCTATGAAGTCTTATTTAGCCGCCGCTATTCAAATGACCAGTGTGCCCGATGTACAAAAAAATCTGGCACAGGCAGAAGAACTTATTGACTTGGCTGCTCGCCAAGGTGCAGAATTAGTTGGTTTACCTGAAAATTTCGCTTTTATGGGCGAAGAGAGTGACAAACTCGCGCAAGCACAAAATATTTCCCAACTTACCGAAACATTCTTAATAACGATGGCGCAGCGCTATCAAGTCGCTATATTAGGCGGCGGCTTCCCGGTTCCCACTGACTCGGCGAAAGTTTATAATACCGCTGTACTTATCGACTCTAGCGGGCACGAACTCAGCCGTTACCGTAAAGTCCATTTGTTTGATGTTAATGTTCCTGACGGCAATACTTACCGCGAGTCGAGTACAGTAATGGCGGGTGATGAACTCCCTGATATTTGTTCAACTGAAAAATTGGGAAATATTGGGCTTTCTGTATGTTACGATGTGCGATTTCCAGAACTATATCGTTATTTATCGAGTAAAGGTGCTGATGTTTTGTTTGTTCCTGCTGCCTTTACTGCGTTTACAGGTAAAGACCACTGGCAGGTTTTATTGCAGGCCCGCGCTATCGAAAATACTTGTTATATTATTGCCCCTGCCCAAACTGGTATTAATTAAGCTCGTCGTCAAACTCATGGACACGCACTGATTATTGACCCTTGGGGGGCCATATTAGCCGATGCTGGCGAACAACCTGGAATTGCGATCGCAGAAATTAATCCTGGACGTATTGAACAAGTTCGCCGTCAAATGCCTAGTCTTCAACATCGCGTATTCATTTAATTGTTTCTAACCCATTTTAGAGACGTTACATATAACGTCTCTACTTACATTCGATGAAAATTCAAACTGCCGTAAATTAAATAGGATTGCCATAGCAGTTAATTGCTAGCTACTATCAACAAATAACTGCTCGTAAGTAACAAATTAAAACTAATTATTTAACAACTTAAAACAATTGGAAATTTTTTCGCCCTATTCAATATTTGTAGGCAAAATAGAAGCACTAAACTAAAATGCTTGCAGAAGGTACAACCAATTGAAGACTCGATTTATAGTCTTTTTTCTAACTGCAACTCAGTGTTTTCTTGCAGGTTGTAATCCACGCAACATACCTCAAAGACGAGAACCGCAAGATACCTTTCCAACTAATCAACAGCCGCTGTCAAGTCCGACAAGCCGCGACACCGAACTGGACAGGGGAAACACAGACCGCAACAGAGATGACATAGACCGCAACAGAGATAACGATAGAGAACAAGACAATAACGATAGAGGAGGCGAAAATCGAAGCAGACAAAAAAAGTACGGTGTCAACAGTTCAGAAATCAATCGGGAGGCTGTGAGGGGACATGAAATGAGATTACCTGAAACTAAGTAGTACTTAAGCAATTCTTTGTTTAACCTTTGTTTGGTTTTAACGCGCAATAGTTAGTGTATAAACGCCATCTTTATTTATCAGAGTAATTACGGATACAATCCGCAAATGCTTGTGAATTGGAAGTATGACGTTAACTCCTAAAAATTGCCTTTTTAGCAACAAAAGTTTCGATTTCTGCTTCCATAAATACAATTGCATCATTGTTAAATTCTTATTAGTAATGATGCCTTTGTATTTTTTATTCCCAATGGTTTGTCAAGCAGCGACTAGAGAATCTTCTTTGGTTGATTTAATGACACCAAATCCTCAAGCCTGTAGCAAAAATGGTAAATCTTCAGGAATCTCCCATTTAGTTAGTACTTCCCTAGAAGTATCTACTTGGCTTCAACCTACCATTGAACGATTTATTCCCCTTAGCCAGTTAAATCTATTTAAATTTCATGGCATATTTGCCCGTAGTGCAATACCTTTAGAAGCTATTTCGATCGAAAAACCGTTAAGTCTTTATACTCAAGTCTGGCAAGAAGCCATACTTCCCTTATTCAAGTCGGGTTTTACTTTTACTAATCCCGTCCAGCAGACTCAAATTACTATCGATAATATTCCACTAATTCTCATTTCTGGGGGCAAACCAATTACTATCCATGCTGATAGTCGTTATCAAGTACCAGAAATTTTAGCTAAAAGTGGTACGAATGCGATCGCAGCGGTAGATGGAACTTTCTTTTCACTCAAATACTTAACCTCCAACACCATGATTGGGCCAGTATTTAGCCAGGTTAACAACAAGTTTATTGCTGGCAACAACAGCGAAAACAAAAAACTTGCAAATCGTCCTTTGGTACTAATTGGCCCAGGTGCAGTCCAATATATGCCGTTTGATCCTAGCAAGCACAATACTCTTGCTGGCATCCAAGCAGAAATGTCTGATGTCACCGACGCATTTGTTGCAGGTGCATTCCTAATTAAAAAGGGTCAACCCGCAACCGCTAGTAGCTTTAAAGGTCTTTACGGTGCCGATGTTGCCCGTCACCGGGCATTTTGGGGAATTGATAAAGCTGGAAATCCGACTATTGGTGTTTCTACTAAACCTGTTGACTCGGCAAATTTGGGGATTATTCTCACGAAAGCTGGGTTACAAGATGCTGTAATGTTAGATAGTGGTGCTAGTACATCGCTTGCATATCGCGGAAAATCCTTAGTTCCCTATGTTCCTCGTCCAGTGCCTCATGTGGTTGCCTTGATACCACCACCTGGTAGCAACACAGATTGTACTGTCGCAATAAACAACAATCTCTAAACAAAATTAACGATAGTCGTAGGGGCACAGCATTGCTGTGCCCTTTAATATATCGCCAACAATACAGTACTTTTGTACAATTTAATCTTTGAATGCTAAAACTTGAAAAAAAGTTTGATTGACATTATTTTGTCATTATGGAAAATAGCGATAAATTTCTTTACGATGAGCAATTCTTTCACAAATCAAAGTTTGCATTTCTTTATCGCTAGTAATTCCAATTCGATAATCACCAACGCAAATTTTATATTTATCTATGTAACCTTTTAGTTTTTGTAAATATGATAACTCAAAGGGATTTTCGGTTTCTAATTCTTGAAAAATTATCGGTTCAACGCGAGCTTGGATTTCTTGAGGTAAATTGGCTAGCTCTTTTAAAAACCGCTTTGTATATTCAACTTTCCACATTTTTAGCTTTTAGAGATGCATAATATTTGAGAGCTTCTTCTTTTGATAATTTTTCTTTTCCTTCTGTTTCTTCCATCAACTTTGCTAAACCATAATCTTCGAGAATTTCCTCGATTTTTTCAAATTCAGCAATAGGGATTTGTACTGCTATAGGTTGTTGATTTTCATCAATAATGTAATTTTTAGTAATGTTTAGCATGATTTTACTCTGAAGTCATTATACAGGGCTATACAGATACTTGTTCGATTTATTCATATTTTAATATACAAATACAATATGAGGAAAATCCATCGTAGGTTGGGGAGCCACTGCGTTGCGGGGGTTCCCCTCGTTGTGGCGTTCGAGTAATAGCGTAACCCAACAGATGATGTTGGTAAAACACAATTATATCAATTTATTTACTCGAATTATTATTCACATAACTACATGTTCTGGATCGCAATCATAATTTGAAAAGGTATAATTAGATTTTAAGTAGTTATTAAACAGTTATTGGTACTTTCCATAATGCTCACATAAACTACTAAAGCTAAAGTAGAATAAAAGACTTTAAAAGGCAGATTTCCAGTTAGATTACTCCAGAAAATCAATTATCCGTAGAGTAGGCATCCTACCTCCCCTATTGTATATAGACTTTGATACAAAAAATGGTATTAGGTTATTCTTTTGAATACAAGTTCCTTAGAGAAATAATCTTTTCTAATAAGTATTTATGACACTAATCTTTGACAGTCAGTTATGGAAACGTAGATTTTATATTATTTGTCGTCTAAGTATCTTTAATTTTTTCTGGGGATTGTGTATTGCTTGGGGATTAATTCCAGGAATTGCCGTAGCAGGTAACAGCGAAAATCAATATTTACAGAAAAAACTGGTAGTTAACAACGTTGAAGACCTATCGATAAATAAAGCGATGTTCCGCAGGAATCACTTCGTGAACGCACTTTCATCGAATAGCGTTACACAAATATCGAATTGGTTAAATCAACCCCAGTCAGGACTGAAAAAAGTTGTAGACCAATTCGCCCCTTATGTTTTCGCTTATTTAAATCCTGCCCCTTTTCCCTATCTTCACCCCAGGGCAAGGTTGGCAAAAGTACCTGTGATTATGTACCATGATATTCTGCCCGAAAAAAAGGTATTTTTTGATGTTACGACTACTGAATTAGAACAGCATTTTGAGTTAATCAAAAAAAGTGGTGCAACTCCCATCAGTCTTGATTTATTGTCAATTCATTTACGAACAGGAATACCACTGCCTAAAAAACCAGTTGTATTAAGCTTTGATGATGGTTATGGTGGTCACTATCAATATGTTTATCCATTACTAAAAAAATATAATTACCCGGCAGTATTTGCAATTTATATCAAAGGGATAGGAAATAACGTAGGTCGCACTCACGTTAGTTGGAAGGATTTACGCGAAATGGTAACCGACCCCTTAGTAACAATTGCATCCCACAGCGTTAGTCATCCTGCTGATTTAAGAATCCTGCCTGATGATAAATTGCAAGTGGAAATTTTAGAATCGAAACGGGTTCTAGAAGCATACTTACATATTCCCATCAATTACTTTATCTATCCTGTCGGAAAATTTGATAACCGAGTTGCTGCGTTAGTCCAGGCAGGTGGCTATCAGTTAGGATTAACTATGAGGGATTCTGGAGAAAAGTTTGCTGGAGAATCTGAGAATTTATTCGCAGTTGAACGATTTGGTCAATCTAAATTAGCATCTGTTCTAACCCAAGCTGACGGAGGCCCTGAGTTACCACTTTTAGATTTAAATAATAATGTAAATAATTTAACGACGCTACTTTTTATTTCACTATTTAAGTAGCAATCGAGGGGGCTAGAAACCCGGTATCTTCAAGATACCGGGTTTCTGTATATTTATGCAATTAATCCAAAGTTAAATGCCGGATATTTTTTTCATCACTATTTAGATAATCTTCAACGAAAATACGATAATCATCGCTATTCGGGAATTGAGATAAGATTTGATTCGCATTAGGTAATTTACCAGTTCGCAAACCTATATATTCTGGATAGCTTGAATATTCCCAATCTTCAGCTTTGTTTACTAAATTAGCCTTTATGGGATTGATGTGAATGTAACGTGATAAATGCAATAAATATTCATCCTTATCTACAATCGTAGCTTGAAATCGCCCCTGAAATAGCGAACCAACTCGCTGATATCGCTTGTTTATAGCTTTTGTATAAGAAAGAGTAAAACTTTGCATCAATTCCGAAAAATTATCGTTATTTAGATAAATCAGTAAATGATAATGATTAGGCATTAGGCAGTAAGCAATTATTTCTACTGCATTATTG
>JANNFJ010000235.1:0-2739 GCA_031379725.1 Calothrix sp. OTE_75_metabat_31 | reverse complement strand
TTACCGGACTGATTATTATTGCTGTTAGATGGTGACAAACAAGGAAACACTGAAAGTTCTGGAATTTGGGATGCAGCTTGAGAAATTTCAACACTGCAAGTTACTAAGGGTAATGCTGACAGGCGGGGATTTTCGCTCAATTGTTTGAGATAAATATCTGAAAAAGGGACATCCGCATCCAATAGCACCACATCAAAGTCCCAAACCCTCGATAGTAACTCCGCTTGTTCGAGGTCGTCAACTTCGATAACTCGATGTTCGGGAAGCGATGGTTGAGCAATCGATTCCATATCGGGGTTGACTAATCGTAAAATCCGCAAAGGGTTATTTATAACAATCGGCGCAAAATTTTCTTTGCCGTGTTTTTTGACTTCGGATGTATGGCACAAACTATCAAGTAATGGTGCAAGAATTTGGGGCTGTACTGGCAACCGTAAAAATCCATCAGCACGGTTGGCAAAGGCTTGTTCTTTCTCAACACCAGTAGAAGTAACAATGGTGGGAATATGACGGGTAACATCGTCAGATTTGAGTAATGTTAGTACGTCCCAACCTGATAATAGCGGTAGCAAAGGATTGACGAATATGGCTTTGGGCTGCAATCGTCGGGCTTTTTCTACGGCCTCGCATCCGGAACGGGCAATGACAACTCGATACCCTAACCCAGTTAGTTGCTCGGTTATTTCTACAATATATCTACTGGCTGCTTCCACTACCAGTACTAGCCGTTGTGATGAGTTGGGGGATTGCTGTGAGGAGGGGCTGGCTGTGGGTGCAAGCTTGATTTGGAGTTGCGAATTGCGATGTCGAGTTGTTTGAGTATTTTTAGTATTTTTTGATGAACATGTCCATCGATAATTTTCGCTATCTTCAAGCGCAGTTTCGCCATCTTTGACCGACCTGCGTTTAATTTCTTGGTCGGTAAAGCCTGTTTTGGGGGGGCTGGGGGGAAGGAGAAGAGTAAATTGGCTGCCTATGCCCGACTGCGATAAAAAGCTGACATCCCCACCATGAAGTCGGGCAAGGGCGCGTGTTAATACTAGCCCTAATCCTGTACCTTCAAACTGACGGGTAAGGGGGTTTTCAAGTTGTTGGAATTTCTGAAAAATCAGATGTTGCTGTTCTTCGGGTATACCAATCCCTGTATCCCAAACAATGAAAGCAATCCAACCTTCCCAACGATTGACGCGCAATCCAATTTTGCCGCCCCCTTCGGTAAATTTGAAAGCGTTGGAAAGTAGATGTACCAACATTTGCCGTAACCGTAGTTCGTCGGCGACAATTTCATCTAAATCTGGTTCAATTGTGAGGGTAAATTCGTGGTCGGGGGATGGTGGAACTTGGTTCGCAGGAGCGTTTTTATTATTCTGAGTTTGATTCGTTTTCGCATCGGCAATAGCGCGATCGCACACTGACCGCAGTTGAACTGTTCCTGGTGACAGTTCCATTTGCCCCGTTTCCATGCGGGTCAAATCCAAAATATCATTGACTACGGTCATTAAATGCCGTCCGCTTTGATGAATTAATCCGGCATATCGGGCTTGCCGTTCGTTTAATTCTCCCAATTGTTGGTCAACTAGTAGCCGCGATAACCCCAAAACTGCTGTTAACGGTGTTTTCAATTCGTGGCTAATACAAGCCAAAAATTCGTCTTTTAACCGATTCAACTGAACTAAATCCGCATTTTTAGCTGCCAACTCTTTACAAAGTTGTTGCTGTTCGGTAACATCGGTAGCCAGCATTAGGCACAAGTCTGTACCGTAAATGCCTGCTGATTGAAGTTCTTCTTTGAGAGTCGAAAATACCTTTGGGGCAATTCCTGGCAAATTCTTTTGTAACGATGCTTTTTTCGTCGAGTTTGCCTTTGTGGCTCCATTTTGCCCTTTGCTGGCTACATTCGGATTTCTCGTTTGGGCGTACAATGTTGTAAAATCATTACCTTCTGAGTCAATGTCATCTCGAAGAGTATGTTTCGATACGTAACCCATTTTGGGTGAACTGATTAACTCCGAACTTAGCGCTTCTAACTCAGAAGTATCTAAGGGGATTTTCGCAAATTGCCAAACCCGTTCTTGGCCGCTTTGCACTTCAACCACGCAAGTGCAAATACCCAGTTCGCTATCAAGGAAGCAGCGATTAGAAGTGTTTTGGTTGGATGCGGCAGTCATATCGTTGCCGAGTATAGCAATTGACGATTTAGTCTTAATGTCAACCTCGATGTCACCGCAGTAATTTTGTTCCATCGTTGATGGGTATTGATGCGATACAAGGCGATGATTTGGCGACAGAATTGCTTCAACTTCTTGCCGTATCCCTTCCGGGTCTTTCAACATCCCCAACTGCTGCCACCACGCCGGATTTTGGGTAACAACCTCACCGGAGCTTGTTTGTAACATTAAAGGCCAAGGTAGCCGTTCGAGTAGTTGGACAAACGGCTGGTGTAACGAAGTCTGACATTCGTCAGTGGGAATATTTGTTTTTTCGAGAGCAATAGGGGGATTTTTCCGGCGCTGCCGAGTTTTAGTTAAATTTGATGTCGTACCAGTAGCACTAGATAAAGGTACTTCTACGGCTGCCTTTAGCAAGCAATTTAGTAAACGTCCTGTATCTAATAACCCTAAATATTTAGAATTAGTATCTATTATTACCCAATTAATATTTTGATTATTTGGGTTAGTTGAAGGATTTATGAGAAGATTTAAATATTGGCTAAATTCCTCGACGCTGACTGTTGCTGAT
>JANNFJ010000218.1:0-2278 GCA_031379725.1 Calothrix sp. OTE_75_metabat_31 | reverse complement strand
GAAAGATAACTAAAAAACTTGCCTACAGTCAGATTGCCTGTGGAAATTTGCGAAGTTGCAAAGAATAATAATAATAAGAAGCTAAGAGCTTGTAAAAACCCGATAATGGGAATTTGAATCGCTTTTAATCGTTCAGTCGAGTACTTAGCACGCATGGCAGTTTCGGCTTCTTTGCTAAACCGTGCAATCTCGTATGACTCAGCCGCAAAAGCTTGAACAATCCGAATTCCGCTGAAAATTTCCGTTAAAATCGCGGATAAATCTGATACTTGATTTTGACTGCGACGGGAATATTTTTGTAGTTTTTCCCCAAACCAAGCAATTAAAACCAGCATAATGGGGACAATTATTAAAGTTGCCAGGGTTAATTGCCAACTTAGATAAACCATGTAAATTGGAATCACCACCAATTGCAAAGCACAGGGTGTAAAATCGTGTAGAAACTTGTGGACAGCTTCACCCACGCGGTCAACATCTTCGGTAACTCGGTAAGATAAATCACCTGCTTTTGCTGTCTCAAAGTAGCTTAAATTGAGCTTTTGCAGGTGCGTGTAAACTTCTTTTCTCAGATTAAAAGATACTCTTAGCGCTGCTTTAGCCATGTAGATATCTTGTACCGACTGGAAAAAACCCCGAATCAGGAATATACCACCCAGAATCAGGGCAAGTTGTGCGATCGCAAAAATGTCACCTTTGCCAAACGGTGCAGATAGTTTCTGCACGAGATACATTAACGATAGTGTTGCCAGTACGTAACCGAGAATACCAATAAATCCTCTGACAATATTGTGCCACTGGGGACGGATATATGGTATGAGTTGCCAGTAGTTTGAGCGATTTGATGACCTGTCCAAGCTGCCACGTCCACACATTGTTATTTCTTTGTTAGACGCTAGCAGGTTTTGAGTAGTTTCTCCAAGATAAGGGGGAAACTAAAATCGAAGCTAGAATTTTATAGGTTGAGCGGAACAAAGTGGACTCTGTTGGAAAAATATATCTTACATACACTAAACCCATCTTTTTGCGTAGGTTGGGTGGAATGAAATGGAACCCAACGTTTAAAATGTAACTAAATGTTTAGCCAACAGCATCCGTTTGCGTAGTGTGTTCCCCTTGGTCTCAGTGTAACCTAACCTATAGTCGATACGATTCTAATTAAGCTATATGTGAAAAAGCAATAATTACTGGTATTGACTTCTTGTCAAGATAAGGATGGTCTTCAAAATAGTCTATGTGCATGTGGGATTCAGTAATAGCATTTTGTGAGAAATCAACAATATTCTCGGCAATCATAGATAACATATTACGATTGCCTTCAACTAATATCTCGATATTTTCAGTAATACTGAATTCTACTAGTTTATTTTCGATTCTTTTTATAATTAAACCCATTGCATATTGTTCGTATGGTGCAGGATTTGAATCAGCATTACAGATAATATATCCCTGACTTGTAGAAAATAGCCTTGACATTTGTTGTAAATCTTGGTGATTTCCCAAGATAGATATTTCTTTGTGTGTTGATTGTGTGTATCTAATAATCATATTATTTCGTAAATTTACTCAACTACTTCATCACTCCTACCACTCTCTGCTACTTGACGTAACGCCAGAAAAGCTTCTTTTAACGGTTGACTGACAGCACTTTCCGGTTCAGCAAGTACCAATTGTTGGTAAGCTTCCAGAAAATCCATCCGTAAGCTATGAAATAAATGGAGAAAGTGGCGCAAAAAGTGGATGCAATTGAGAATTACAACTTCTATTCCACCAGTTTGTTCATAAAGCTGTAGCGCATATTCGTTAACTACAGGCTCAATTATATCGGTAGTAATAAAAATATAGTTGTTAATTATGCTTGCCGAATCTCTAATTTTTTGTAAGGCACGGTTGATATCATCTACCGTTACCTTTTTCATTTTCATTTCATAGCAAGTTACTATATTTTTATCATTTAATAATGTAATTTCAATATCGCCAATAGCTCCTGTTTGCAGGTCTGCTGCATTATGGCTAGCTAAAGGTAAATGGCGTTGCCCCAAATAAGCTGAAGCCGATTGGTAAGCGGCTGCAACAATCAAAACTGGCAACCGACTTGAGTTAGGACAATTTAAATGTTGCTCAATCAACTTAACAATTGCTTCCGCAGAAAGCGGAATTCCACCTGCAAGCGTTCGCAAATTAGCTAATAAGCTAGATATTCTTTGCCGCTTTTCATCTCTAACAATCCAAAGATATCTAATAGTTTCTGTTAGTAAATCTTCAGCTAAAACTCTACTCG
>JANNFJ010000208.1:0-1820 GCA_031379725.1 Calothrix sp. OTE_75_metabat_31 | reverse complement strand
GTGTTAATTATTTCGTAATCTCCCAACTTTGCAATTGCCCGATCGATTATTTCTAGACCCTGCTGCACATTTTCAACTTTACTTAAATGCGATCGCAATTCGGCAGCACCCACAAAACCCGCAGCATACCAAGCCATATGTTTCCGTGCTTGTTGAATCCCTTTCTCACCTTTATATTCCCACAAGGCTTGTAAATGCTCTTTCGCACATGCCAATCTTTCAATCGCTGTTGCTGGTGGTAAAAGTTCCCCTGTCTTCAGGAAATAATCAACCTCACCCACTAAAAAAGGATATCCCAAAGTACCCCGCGAACACATAACCCCATCTGCACCAGTTACTTCCAAACACCGCACTGCTGACTCGACCGAAAAAATATCCCCATTGGCAATTACAGGAATTTCTAATACTTTCTTCACCTTTGCAATCCATTCCCATTTCGCAGCACCATTGTAACCTTGGGCACGAGTTCGAGCATGTACGGTAATCATCTTTGCCCCCGCATCCTGCATTCGCTTGGCAAAATCAAGTATTGTAATTTCGTCATCATCCCAGCCAATCCGTGTTTTCACGGTAACAGGTACATCAACAGCTTTCACGACTTCCCGCACAATTGCCTCAGCTACTTCGGGTTGCCGCAATAACGACGAACCACCACCTTTTTTAGTAATTTTATTAACTGGGCAACCCATATTAATATCAACAGTATCCGCACCTTCTTTGACTGCCTTTTGTGCAGCTTCTGCTAAGAAATGGGGACGACAATCGAATAGTTGGATACTGATGGGACGTTCGTTTGGATCTACCTCCATAATTTTAGGTATCCCCTTGACATACTGCAAGCTAGATGCATGAACCATTTCGGTATACAGCATCGATTCGGGTGCGTAGCGACGTACCAAGCGACGAAATACTAAATCGGTAACTCCCGAAAGTGGTGATTGGAGAACCCGACTTTTGACTTCAAAAGTGCCGATTTTTAGAGGTGTGGAAAGTCGGGTTTGGAGGGTGGGAGATAAGAACATGGGGAAATAGGGAATTTTATTAATCTTGATTTGGAGGCTGTTTTTGCGATTCCAGGCTTACCTCCTCAACAGTCAAACCTAACTCCTGCGCTGTTTTTTCTACACTCAAACCTAATTTCAACAACAAAGGTATCATTTTTAGCTTTTCTTTAAGTGCCCCCTCTTCTAGACCTTCTTGATAAACTCGCGTTTGCTTCAAATCGCTTAACCCAAACATAGCTGCTATCTCCTTTTGACTCATCTTTGGAAATTTATAAACTAGAATTGTTTCTATCAATTGTAATAACTGTTGCCCTTGGGGTTCTTTTGTTCCAAGTTCTCGCTGGGTTTTAGCTATCAACTCCTTTGCTGATGGAATAGCTGTATTTTCATTTTCGACTATTAATTTAATGGTAGCAATTCCCACTGGTAGTGATGCTGCTACACCCAATTCATCTAGATAAATACACCTGACACGCTGACTGGTAAAGTATTCCCTGTAGTTGTCTATATCGCCTGTATCGAGGCTGCGAGTAGGAAAAATCACTATGCCTCGCCAAGAGTTTTTCGATTTGTTTTGACGCAGGTATAAATTAATTTCCGAAAATAAGCGGGAATAAATTTCTGTGTCTGTCTGAAACTGAACTTCGATAAAGTAAATCGGTGTTTCTCTATCTTCTTGTATAGGAAGAAAAATACCATCGATACGGAAGGATGTTTGTTTAATTTCGACAGAGGAAAAAGTGTAAGCGTCTGCGGTTTCGGGTGGGTTATTAATCAGTTCAAAAAAGATACTGGGAAAGTCTTTGAAAATACGAT